>JAOZPF010000209.1:0-4389 GCA_029932895.1 Anaerolineae bacterium
GGACGCTACTGGGGAACCGCAATACTTTGCCGATGCGGATTGGGGACCCTCCTGGTCTGCGGACAGGAGCCGGGTGGCGTTCGGCCTTGTCGATGGAAGTGGCGATGTGCCCAGCGTAGAGGTGTATACCTTCCAATCCCAGCCTGACTTTTGGCCATGAGCTTGCACTTGCACACTTGCGACTTGCACACTTGCGACTTGCACACTCACCCGAGGTACATATGACCCAATCCGAAGAACTTGATCAGTGGTTCCCCCGCGCTTCCCAGTCCGTCCCCACCCAGCGCCTCGGCATCGTCGTTGGCGGGAGCCTCTCCCAAGGGTTAGAGGTCAAACTCGACCCCCAGACCATCATCGAGGGGCTGGCGGTGGGGCGGTACGTGGTGATTCACGGGCAGACCGGGCGGCGGTTCTTTTCTCTCATCAGCGATATCGCGCTTGATGCCATCAACCCGCTGGTTGAGAAAACCCCGCCCGACACTTCCAGCCCCTTCCTGGCCCGCGTTCATCAGGGCACCACCACCTTTGGCCGCGTCCACGTCACGCCGATGCTGGTGTTGGAGAAAGGGGCGGTCGAGCCCAAGCCGGTCAAGACGGTCCCGGCACACTTTACTCCCGTCTATCCCGCCACTGAGGAGGAGGTCGCGCTCATCTTTGGTCAGGAGACGGAGCCGGGTTATTTCTACATTGGCCAACCCCTGGAGATGGAGGACGTCCACGTCGCCCTCGACCTGCGCCGCTTTGTCGAACGGTCAGCGGGGATATTTGGCAAGACTGGCACCGGCAAGACGTTTCTCACCCGCACCCTGCTGGCTGGCATGATCCAATGGGGCGGGGCAGTCAACTTGGTCTTTGATATGCACAACGAGTACGGCTGGAAGAGTCAGGACGAGACCAAGCAGGAGATCAAGGGCCTCAAGCAGCTCTTTACCAGCCGCGTCTCGGTCTTTACGCTGGATGACGAATCCTCGCACCGCCGAGGGAGCAAGGTCGATGGCGTGGTGCGCATCGGTTACAGCCAGATCGAGCCGGAGGACGTCGATAGCCTCGCCAGCCTCCTGGCCCTCAGCGACGTGCAGGTGGGCGCGCTCTACTTTTTGCGGCGCCGGCTGGGACCGGGCTGGATCGCCCGCCTGTTGGACGAGAAGGACCCGCTCTCCGACCTGGACGACGCGCTGCAACGGGGGACCCTGCACGGCGGCACCCTGGGCGCGATCCAGCGCAAGCTGGGTATGTTCCGTCGTTTTGACTTTCTCCAGAAAAGCGTGCCTGGTGACCCCATTCAACAGCTCCTGGGCTATTTGGACCGGGGCATCAATGTCGTCCTGGAGTTCGGCCGCTACGGCGACAGCCTGGAGGCCTACCTGCTGGTGGCGAATTATATCACACGCCGCATTCACGAGCACTACAAGAGACGCAAGGAGGACGCGCTGGGACGCAGGGTCGATGAGCCGATCCCGCTGATCATCACCATCGAGGAAGCGCACAAGTTCCTCGACCCTGCCGTTGCCCGGCACACTATCTTTGGCATCATCGCCCGTGAGCTGCGCAAGTACAATGTCACCCTCCTCATCGTTGACCAGCGGCCCAGCGGCATCGACCCGGAGGTGATGAGCCAGATCGGCACCCGTGTCACCTGTCTGCTGGACGACGAGGCGGACATACGGGCGGTCTTTGCCGGGATCGCCGGAAGCCAGGCGCTGCGAGAGGTGTTGGCCCGGCTCGACACGCGCCAGCAGGCGCTGGTGATGGGCCACGCCGTGCCGATGCCGGTGGTGATCCGCACCCGCACCTATGACACCGCGTTCTATGCCGCGATGATCGGCAAAGAGGCGAACCCGGAGGCGACGCTGGCGCGGGGGCGGGCGCTGTTGCGGGGTGAGGAGGACGAGGGGATCTGAAAGCGCATATGAGTAAACCGGAGAAAATTCGCCTGCTCCACTTTGCCGATCTCCACATCGGTATGGAGAACTATGGCCGGCTCGACCCTGCCACTGGCGTCAACCGGCGGGTGCTTGACTTTGTGCAGCGGCTGGACGAGGTGATCGACTACGGGCTGGAGCACGACGTTGACCTTGTGATCTTTGCCGGGGATGCATACAAGACCCGCTCTCCCAACCCCACCCACCAGCGCGCCTTTGCCCGGCGCATCAAACGGCTGACCGATGCTGGGGTGGAGGTCGTCCTTCTGGTGGGCAACCATGACCTGCCCACGATGACCCAAAAGGCCTCCAGCATCGACATTTTTCGCACTCTCGACGTGCCCAACGTGGTGGTGGGGCGGGCCGAGGATGTGCACATAATCCAGACCCGCCGCGGCCCGGTGCAGGTTGCCACTGTGCCCTATCCGGTCCGCCAGCGGCTCCTGGCCCACGATGATTATCGCTCCCTTTCTATCGCCGAGCTGGATAGCAGACTTGAAGAGATCATCACCGGCAACATCCACGGACTGGCGGCCCAGATCGACCCCGACCTGCCGGCCGTGCTGACGGCTCATCTCTCTGTTTCTGGAGCAACCTACGGCTCCGAGCGGAGTGTGATGATCGGGCGGGATGCCGTCGTCCTCAGGTCCGTTCTGACCGATCCGGCCTGGGACTATGTGGCGCTGGGGCACATTCACCGCCACCAGAGCCTCAACCCCGATGGGTCCCCCCCCGTGGTTTATTCCGGCAGCCTGGAGCGGATCGACTTTGGCGAAGAGGGCCAGCCCAAAGGGTTCTGTTGGGTGGAGCTGGCCCGCGGGGAGACAAGCTGGAAATTCGTCGAGGTGGCGGCCCGCCCCTTTGTCACCGTGCGCGCCGACCTGCGAGGGACGGACGACCCGCTCGCGTCGCTGCGCCGGGCGGTGGGCGGTCACGACCTGAAAGATGCTGTGGTGCGGGTGATCCTCCACCTGCGGTCCGACCAGGAGAAATTGATCCGCGACCATGACGTGCGGGCACTTCTGGCTGAGGCAGCCTTTGTCGGCTCTATCAACCGGGAGGTGGAACGGGAGAGCCGCGTGCGGCTGGGGGGACTTTCGCCGGAGGAAATGACATCGTCGCAGCTTTTGGAGCGGTACCTGGACGCCCGGGGAACCCAGGAGGAGCGCAAGAAGGAGTTGTTGGCGCGCGCCGCCGAGATATTCACAGAATAGTCCCTCCGCCGGCTGGCCCAGGGAACACCAAGCTAGAGGCCGATATGAATGATCTGCTTACCTATTTCGCTCAACGTGGAGAAGCACTCCTCGACCTGCTACGCCGCCTGGTCGAGATCGAATCCCCCAGCACCGACAAGGCCGCCGCTGACCGCCTGGGTCGGTACGTGGCCCAGCTCGCTGAGGAGGCCGGAGCGCGGGTCACCGCTGTGCCGCAAGAGCGGTACGGCGATCACTTGCTGGCCCGCTGGGGTGAGG
The DNA here is from genome assembly GCA_029932895.1 of Anaerolineae bacterium. GTDB lineage: Bacteria > Chloroflexota > Anaerolineae > B4-G1 > DUEL01 > JAOZPF01. Next base: position 3,395 of record JAOZPF010000209.1, read on the forward strand.
GTGAGGGCGGTTTTCTGCTCCTTTGCCACCTGGACACGGTCTGGCCGCTGGGGACATTGGCCGAGCGCCCCTGGCGGGTGGAGGGGGAGCGGGCCACTGGCCCCGGCTGCTATGACGACAAGGGCAGCGCGGTCATTATCCTCACCGCACTGGGGGGGATACGAGAACTGGGATTGGCCCTCAGCCGTCCGGTGACCGTGCTCTTTAACACCGACGAGGAGGTCGGCAGCCGCTCTTCCCGTTCCCTCATCGAAGCCGAGGCGGCGCGGGCGGCAGTGGTCCTTTGCGTTGAGCCGGCCCAGCCCGATGGCGCGCTCAAGGTGTGGCGCAAGGGCACCGGTCGATACACCGTCACGGCGCTGGGGCGGGCCGTCCACGCTGGGGCCGACCACGCGAAGGGGATCAACGCTATCGAGGAGCTGGCCCACCAGGTGCTGCGGCTGCAGAGTATGACCGACTATGAGCTTGGCAGCACGGTCAACGTGGGCTGGGTGCGGGGCGGCACGCGGACCAACATCGTGCCGCAGCAGGCAGAGATGAGGGTGGACTTGCGGGTGCGCACCAGCGCCGAGGGAGCGCGGATGGACGCGGCGATCAGGGCGTTGGAGCCGGTGCTGCCTGGCGCGCGGCTGGTCGTGGAGGGGGAGCTGAGCCGTCCACCGATGGAGGAATCATCGACGACGCTGGAACCGTTCCGCCGTGCCCAAGAGATCGGGGCAGAACTGGGGCTCAAGCTGACCGCGTCCGGTTCCGGCGGCGCTTCCGACGGCAACTTTACCGCCGCTCTGGGCGTGCCCACGCTGGACGGGCTGGGAGCGGTGGGAGATGGAGCCCACAGCGCGGACGAGTACGTCCTTGTTCCCAGCCTCCCAGAACGGACGGCGCTGCTGGCAGCGCTGTTGACTCGCTGGTGAGCAGAGTGGGCCCGGCTGGTAGGGACCGCTACACCGCCTGTCACCGACATCGGGCGATGCCATACTTCCACGCCGACTGGT
>JAOZPF010000209.1:4399-5257 GCA_029932895.1 Anaerolineae bacterium
TTGCCCTTGACAACCTGATCCTCGCTTTTGGTTTTCGTCTCTGGCAATCGATGTTTAACAACTTTGCCGTGGAGGAGCTGGGGATTCGCGCCGACCAGATTGGCCTGATCCAGGCCATTCGCGAAATCCCCGGCCTGATGGGGTTCCTGGTGGGATTGTTGGCTCTGTCCCTGGTGGAGATGCGCATCGCTGGCCTCTCGGTCGTCGTGATGGGGGCCGGCATTTTTATGACTGCCAGTGCGCACAGCTTCTCCGGGTTGATCGGAGCGACGCTGGTGATGAGTGTGGGCTTTCACTTTTTCAACTCGAGCAATGCCTCGGCGGTGCTGCTGACGGTTGGGACAGAGGATGCGCCCAAAATGTTGGGGCGGCTGAACAGCTTGGGGGCAGTGGCGGCCGTGGTCGGCACGCTCTTTATCTTTGGCACCTTGGAGGCGTGGGGATACCGCACGCTGTTCCAGGTGGCAGGGGCGGCAGTAGCCGTTGGCGGGCTGGCGCTGTTGCCCTTTTCTCGACAGCCGGTGCGGGTACGGCGTACCAGGCGGCGCACTCTGCTGCGCCGCCGCTACTGGCTCTACTATGCCCTGCAGTTCCTGATGGGCAGCCGCCGCCATGTCTTTACCACCTTTGCCGTCTTTCTGCTGGTGCAGGTGTACGGGGTGACGGTGCAGACGATCACGCTGCTCTTTCTCGTCAATAACTTGATCGGCACCTACTTCCATCAGGCTTTTGGCAAGATCGTCGCTCGCTTTGGCGAGCGGCGCGTGCTGACGGTCAACTTTGTCGTGCTGACCGGTGTCTTTGCGGGCTATGTCATCGTCCCGCTGCTGGCTGCGCTGGAGACACCGACTTTTCGGG
>JAOZPF010000210.1 GCA_029932895.1 Anaerolineae bacterium
AGCCAGGTCGGGGTGCACGCGAATCCTGGCTCTGGGGAAGAAGGTGCGAGCCAGGTGGATCGCCGCCTTCCCCTGGTTGGCACCGATCTCGATCAGCAACCCTCCACCCGGTCGCCCCCCGGCGGGCTCAGGGTGGCGCAGCACCGCCGGGGCCTGCGCCAGCAATCGCCGGATGACCGCCAGACCATCCGCGCCGCCGTCAAGGGCTAGCCAGGGCTCATGATCCCGCACCGAGGCCGGCAGCGCGGCGCATTCGCCGGTAGGGATGTAGGGCGGATTGGAGACGATCAAATCCACCGGGCCGGGCCGTGGGGTGAGCACATCGCCCACCATAAACCGCACGCGCTCAGCGACACCGTGCCGTTCCGCGTTCCGCCGCGCCACGGCCAGCGCCGCCGGAGAGATCTCGATGGCGTAGATGAAGGCCTGGGGCAGATGGACGGCCAGAGAGACGGCTATGCAGCCGGAGCCGGTTCCCACGTCCACGATGGTCGCTGGCTTGCGCTCCAGCACCAGGTCCACCAACATCTCGGTCTCCGGGCGGGGTATCAACACCTCCGGTGTGACCTCAAAGTCCAGCCCGTAGAACTCGGCATGGCCGATGATATAGGGAAGGGGATAGCCGGTGGCCCGACGTTGGACAAGAGCCCAATAATTGGTCAGTTGGTCCGGAGAGACGATGCGTTCGGGGTGAGCCGCCAGCGCGGTCCGGGAGACCTCCAACACATGCCTCAACAGCACTTCGGCCTCGAGGCGAGGCGCGTCGGTGACAGCGCGGAGGCGAACAGCGGCCTCCCCGAGGACCTGCTTGATGCTGAATTCAGGACGCCGAACCCCTGGTTCAGGCCGCCAGCATCGAATATCCAGGATCGAACTTTCAGCTTCCAGATCTTGGTCTAACGTTTCCAGTTTCTGCGCCTGCTCCGTGCCCACGACCGACGGCTAACACGTCCTCCATACACAGGGGATCACCTCTGTACAAACCACCGTCCGTAAACGCCCCCTCGCACCCCGCGCGCCCCTTCGCGCATCTGATCGAGGCATCGTCCATGAGTCCCCGCACCGGTGCGCCTGTGCGTTAAAAAGTGTGACTTCAACCCTCCCCCATCGCCCCCAACCGCTCCGCCTGCTCCTGCGCGGTCAGTTCGTCAATGAAGGGGTCCAGGTCACCGTCCAGCACGTCCGAGAGCCGGTAGATGGTCAGGCCGATACGATGGTCGGTGACGCGATTCTGAGGGAAGTTATACGTGCGAATCTTCTCGCTGCGCTCACCGGTGCCCACCTGGGTCCGTCGTGCTTCAGCCACCTCCGCCTCCTGCTTCCGTCGCTCCCGCTCGTAGAGCCTGGCCCTCAGGATGGCCATCGCCCGCAGCTTGTTCTGGGTCTGCGAACGCTCACTCTCACACGTGACAACCATCCCCGTCGGTCTGTGGGTGACGCGGATCGCAGTGGCGTTTTTCTGCATATGCTGCCCACCAGGGCCGGAAGCCCCGTAGGCCTCGATCTCCAGATCGTTGGGGTCAATGTGGACCTCCACCTCGTCCACCTCGGGCAGGACGGCCACAGTGGCGGTGGAGGTATGGATGCGGCCGGAGGCCTCAGTGATGGGCACCCGCTGGACGCGATGGACGCCGCTCTCGAACTTGAGGCAGGAGAAAGCCCCCCGTCCCTGCACCGCAAAGATGACCTCCTTGAAGCCACCGACGCCAGTGGAATGCTCGCTCAGCAGCTCCGTCTCCCAGCCCTGCCGCTCCGCATAGCGGGTGTACATACGATAAAGATCGGCAGCAAATAGGCCGGCCTCGTCACCCCCAGCCCCGGCGCGGATCTCGACGATCACGTTCCTGGTATCGCGCGGGTCCTTGGGCAGCAGCAGCCAGCGAAGCTTATCCTCCAGTTCCTCTAACCGCGCCTGCAAGCGAACGATCTCGGCCTCGGCCATTTCCCGCAGTTCGGGATCGGTATCCTCGTCCAGCAGCGTCTGTGCCCCTTCGAGCTCCTCGGCCGCGTCCTTGTAATCGCGGTAGGCGCTGACGATGTCCTCCAACTCAGCTCGCTCCCTGGCGTACTCGGCCACCTGCTCGTAATTGCGCACCACGGCCGGATCGCCCAGCAGGCGGGTCAGCTCCTCGTAGCGTTCTTCAACTTTAGCTAATCTCTCTAACATCTCGCCCTCTATTCACACAGTGAGGCGGCCCGGACAGGCCCCCCCACACGTCAGAGGTATTATAGCAGAGCAGAACGCAACGTCAAGGAGATGACGCCTGTTTCGCCAGGCGTCGTCCTGGGAATGAGAATATGAGCAATCCCAATGATGGCGAGAGGCATCCTACGATCTTTAAAGTCTTCATCCATTGGTCATCCATTTCACCTATGCTATGCGTTGATCATTCGTACCTTAACGCCTCGAGTGGGTCCAGCCGCGCCGCCCGCGCGGCCGGATATAGCCCGGCCAGCAGCCCCGCCACCGTGGCGAAGGCCAGAGCCAGGATCACTCACCCAGAGCCTCGGCCAGCAAGGAGCCGGCCGTGACGCTATCCAGATCGCCGAACACAGCGCCCAGCAGGTTGTCGCGTGCGCTGGCCGCCACCAGCCCACCGATCTGGCCGCCCTCCAGCGCGCCCAGCCCCGCCGCCGCCCCCTCTGCGTCGGGGTACTGCACCAGCAGCAAGCGCGCCACGCCGTCACCGGCGTCGTACCGCGCCAGGACGCCATCCGTCTCGGGACCCAGCCCGAGCAGGTTCCCGCCCCCCAGCCACAGTTCGTCCTGGATGGAGATCTCCTCGTGGAAGAAGATGACACTGCGCTCCACCAGGCCCTGGGAGGGCAGTCGGCCCACCAGCGCAGGCCGCTCCCCCCCGGATGGGAGCGCCCCGGAGATCGCCTCCGCCAGCGAGCGCAGGCTGGCGTCATCCAGCTCCTGGCGGGCGCGCACCCGTACGTAATAACGCCCCTGCCAGAAGGCCAGCCTCCGTCCGGGGTCGGCATCGCCATCGTTGGCCAGTCCAACGGCAACCGGCTGGCCGGCGATGCTGGCAGTGAAGAGGCCGTAGGCGTCGGCTGGCGTCGCCAGTTGCCACACCTCGACCACCAGCACCGCGCCCTCCGCGCTCTCGTAGTTCCGCACGGCTACCCGTTCGAAGCCATAGGCAAAGAAGGATTCGGCCTGGCCGTCCACCAGGTCATAGAGGTTCTCACGCTCAAAGGTCTCCACGCCGCCAACGGGCGTCCAGCCGGGGAAAGCGTCCGCATCGGGAAAGGCGTCGGTCAACGCTGCCGGTCCGCCCCCGCATCCCGCCAACAGCAAGGTCAAGAGCAACGCCCCATGGACAACGACCCATGTCCAAGTGCTGCCCCCTCCATGTACAACACCCGGACTCCGTTTGTCATTTGTCATTTGTTCATTTGCTCATTTGACACTGCTCATTATGGCATGCAGCGTCGCGCCCGGCGTCCGCCCACACACCCTACACACTGATCTCCTCCACCTTGACGCCGTCCAGGTCCATCGTCCCCAGCCCCATATCAGCCGACGCCTTCACGTAGGCTATATCGGCCCCGGTCAGGCCAAAGAGGGTGGCGGCGTAGGCATCCGCCGCGACGATATCGTGGCTGGCGATGATCGTATTGGTCTGTTGCACGTCGTTCAGGCTGCCGCCGGTCGGGCCATGGGCGGTCAGGATGCGCACCGCATCCACCACCGTCAGGGTCGGCCGGACCAGGCTGGTCAGGTCGGCTATGCGCTGGCCCAGGTTGCGGTGCATCAGGTTGGGCCTGAGGATCACGCCGAGCAGATTCTTCCCCCCCAGGGTCAGCCGCGCCAGCGAGTGATGCTTGGCGATCGGCACGTTGATCACCACGTTGGCATCCAGTATGTCCTGGTAGACATCCCATTCAGTGATGTCCTGGCCGTCTGGGATAGCGGCCTTGACGAACTTAACCGGGCTCATCACCTCCATCTCCCCGCCGGCCGCCCTCACCGCCTCCTCGATCCCGCTCACCGCGTAGGCCGACTGCGGCGTGCCGCCGAATGGGGTGTCCATCACCCGCACCCGTTGCGCCCCAGCCCCCAGGCACAGGGTCACGAGGGTGGCGACGACGGTGGGGTTGGTCGTCGCCGCGTACTCCGGCGGGTGGTAGTCCACGCAGATGTTAGGCTTGATGATCACGTCGTCGCCGGAGCGCACGAAGCGCTCGATGCCGCCCAGGGCGGCGATGGCCGCCTGGGTGATCGCCGCCGGGTCGCTGCCCCGGGCGACGGCCAGGTAGGCCTGATCGGCGGCGGGGGCGGACGACCGTTGGTCAGCGCCGGCCTCATCAGGCTGGGCCGCACAGCCCGGGCCGAGGAGCGCCGCGCTGGCCACGGCAGCGCCGGTGTACTTGAGAAACTGTCGCCGGGTCAGTCCTTCCATCTCGGATTTACCTCCTCAAATTCCGCTTGATCCGGGCGGCCGACGCCCGGCCTCGGGCCCACCCCTTTCGCCGGCCGGGGGTTGGCGAGCATCGTCGCCCCGATCCAGGCATATCATACGACAAAGTCCCCCCGTGTCAAACGGGCGGCCCCGGGACACCAGGGCACCAACGCCGGCGAGGTACGCCTCGGTGGCCTCCCTCAACCATGTCGCCCGGAGGGTGCGTCGCACCTCTTGAAGCGTCGCTGATAAACACTGCGGGGGGAGATGAGGGCCTGGAGGGCTCACGCGATCCCCAGCTCGCGGCGCAGCCGCCGCAGATGGGCCAGGGCCCGCTCCACCCGCTCCCGGTTCTCAGGGCGGTTGAGCCACAGGCTGGCCCCGCTGGGATGGGGCAGGGGCACGATCCAGCGGCCCTCGTTTTCCCGGTCCCGCACGACCTCCCCCACCACCTCGGCCAGCCGCACCGGCCCCAGGAAGCGGCGCACCGCCAGGGAGCCCACCGGGACGATGAGCCCGGGGCGCACCAGCGCCAGCTCCCGCTCCAGGAAAGGCGCGCACAGCCGCTGCTCGGCCCGCGTGGGGGCTCGATCCCCCTTGCCCCCGGCCGCCTTCCCGGGGTAGCACCTGGTTACGGCGGTCAGGTACTGCGTGGCGCGGAAGTCATCCTCCTCCCAGCCGGCCTGCGCCAGCCATTGAAAGAGGCGCCGCCCAGAGGGGCCGTTGAAGGGGCGTCCCGCCTCCACCTCCGTTACGCCGGGCGCCTGCCCAACGACCATCACGGCGGCGGTGACGGGGCCGGAGAAGACCGCGCCCGGCACGATGGGGTAGCCG
>JAOZPF010000211.1 GCA_029932895.1 Anaerolineae bacterium
AGCGCTGCCAGCATTGGAGGCCAGACCGTACACACCGTAGGGTGTGCCGGTGCTGCCGGCAGCCCCGCCGTAGACGCCGTAGCCGCTGGTACTATTGTAGCCAGAGAGACCGGCACCGGCCGGGGAACTGCTGCTGCCATAGACGGCAGCCGCGTTGCCGCTGCTCGCCGAGGCAATCGCATTCAAAGCACTCCCACTGGTCGCCGAGGTAGTAAGCTGGAGGGCCATACCTGTGCTTTCCACGGACGCCCCCGGCCGCAGGCTGTGGGCGTAGGGGGCGGCGGTGAGGGCCACACGCGGATCGAGGGACGTGCCCTCCACGTCTATGCCCAGGTAGCGGGCGTCGCCCTTGAAGGCGTCGCCGCCAAAGTCCAGCGGTACGCTAAAGTAGCCGTTATTTACCTCCACGCCACTGGCGCCCTGCTCAGCCACCAGGCTGCCGCCGCTAGAGGCGTCCCACAGGGTGAAGTGAAAGTCGAGGGTGCCATTTACGGGGGTGCCGCTATCGAGCAGCCGCCCCTGGTAGGTGAAGGCGGTGCCCACGTCAGCCTGGATACTCATCTCCCTTTGCACGACCGGGTCCTGAGCCAGAGCCTGGTTAGAAGAGCTCACGATGCCGACACTCAGGGCCAGTACCAGTCCCAGGCCCAATAGCAGATTGATCAAATTCTTGCGCTTCATTTCAATTTTCTCCTTTCTGAGTTGCTTTTCCCCTACGGAGGTTTCGGAGACTTTCGGGCTGCCTGTCCTGGCAGTCAGTCAAGGGAACCCTCAGGGCGAAGCCTTCGCAAGGTTATGGCGGATGTTGGAAACAGTCTTGCTCGTAGTTGCCCGTTTGATCCCTCCTTTCCTGTTTTTGTGCTCTGGCGGAGGTTTCAGGGCCTACGCCAGAGTTACCCGCTCACTCCAACAGCCTCGGTGATCCGTCTGGATTGAAGAGCTTCCCGGTCCAGCGCTCGATGAAACCGAGCAGCCCCTCCAGGTCCTGCACATAAGCCTCCTCGCCGGAGCGCACGTGCTGCACCCACCCTCGCCAGAGGGGTTGGCTATCGCCGGCCTGTTCCCACCAGATGCGAATTACAAAGGAATTATGGGGTTGATGGAGAGATGTCATGTCAAGGCCCTGGACTGGTGGTGGGTCTGGACAAAAAACTACACTGTTGCCCACGCTCTAGCAACAGTGTAGCATATCGGTGTCTCTCAATTGTCTCAGCGAAATGAGCCGCACCCAAACCTTGGGCTCATTTTGCTGCAGCGGATGGAAAGCGGATAAGCGAATGTGTGATCAGTGCTTTCAGCGCTCTCAGTGTACTCAGTGATTCAGTGGTTTCGGCTCCCTCGCGTGCGCACCTCGTGCCCTGCCCGGCGCAGCGCGGCCAAATCCCGCTTGATGGTGGCCCGGCTGACACCCAGCGCATCCCCCAGGTCATCCACGGTAGGTGCGGCCCCTTGTTCCTTTGCCTCCCGCAGCAACCGCTGCAGACGCTGTTGGCGGCGAGCGACCTTACCGAGGACGGCGTCATCCTCGGGGGCAGTGACGGTCCAGGTGGCCTCGACCCATTCGTCATCGCGCAGTGGCCGGCCAGTGGGGGCTGAGGCCGCCGGGAGGTGGACAGTCTGCCTCCGGAGCCGGGCAGGGAGATAGCCGAACCGGTGTGCAGCCACGATGGCCCGGTTCTCGGCGACGTTCTCCAGGAAAGAGTGGCGCAGTTCGGGATCGTGGATGGTGTCGGCTCTGGTTCTCAACACCTCGTAGGCTCGCGCCAGGTAGGGCTGGGCAGCTTCGCCTCCCTCTAGTTGGGCCAGGATCCGATAATGGTTAAAGAAAACGATCTCCAAGAGGCCGATGTGCTGCTCCTGGCTCTCCATGATGGATACCGCCTCGGCCGACAGTTGCCGCGCCGTCTCGCCCTCTCCCAGACGCAGATGCGTCAGCGCCAGGTAGGATTGCTGCCAAGCAAGATCGTGGAGCTGCTCGCTGGCTTGCGCCACCTCGACGGCTTCCTCAAAGTAGGCCTGGGCCTGATGTAACCGGCCTTGGTCCAGGACAATCTGGCCCAGTAGCCAGAGGGCCTCGATTTCGAAGTTGCGGTTGCCAACCTCACGACAGAGGGCCAGGCATCGCTCGGCGGCGGACCGGGCGGCATCGTAGTTCCCCAGGCCCAGGTGGTTGTTGCCCTGACCAAAAGCGATGACCGCCAGCCAGAGTTTGTAGCCCACCTGGGTGAAGAAGGCTTCGGCACGGGAGAGATAGTCCTGCGACCGTTGGTAGCAGCCCATAGCCATGAGCGCGATGCCGGCATTCGCCCGGGCCGCATTCTCCCGTTCCACATCGTTGATTTCCCGGGCAATGGCCAACATCTGCTGGAAACAGTGCAGGGCCTGCTCGTAGTGGCCTAACAACCCCAGGTAGAGGTTGCCCATGAGGTTGAGGGCGCCAACCTCGCCGCCGCGGTCGTTGGCCTGCCGGAACAGGGTCCGAGCTTCCTCGGCAGCGGCCAGACATCGGGGCGCATCGCCCAGGAGCCAGTGGGCCCGCCCTATCGTGTTGCAACACTTCCCCGCCAGGCTGGGGTCTCCTAGTTTGCGGGCAATGTCGGCCGCCTCTTGCAACAGCGCCAGCCCTTCAGTGGGCGCACCGGTCCTGACCTTCAGATGCCCTTGACGATAGAGGGTCGCGGCACGGCGGCTCTCATCGCTCAAAGCCACGGCCAGCCGCATCATCTCCGCCAGACTGGCGAGTTGCTCCTCCCGTCGGCCCAAGACGTTTAGCACCCTTTCCCGTTGGCGGTGGATCTCCCACTGGGTCACCAGGTCATCCTTGTCTACCAGGCTGAGAGCCTGTTCGTAATAGGTCAGCGCGGCCTGGTTGGCATATACGGCCCTGGCTCGGTCGCCAGCCTGGCGGTTGTAGTCCAGCGCCTTGTCCCAGACCCGCGCTTCGGTGAAGTGGTAAGCCAGCGATTCTGCCTGCTCCGGGTGCAATGTTTCCAGCGCTTCGCCAGCCTGCCGGTGCCGCCGCCGCCGCTCAGCTTCGGCCATCTCCGTGTACGCCACCTGACGCACCTTGTCGTGGCTGAAGCGGTAGGCGGTCGGTTCCTCCTCCAGCAACCGCCGCCGCACTAACTCACTCACCGCCGCCAGGCTCGCTTCCTGCTCCAGGTTGCCGGCCCGGAACAGCAGGGTGAAGTCGAAATCAGCCCCCAGCACCGCCGCCGTGTTCAGCGTCGCCCGCTCATCCGCCCCCAGCCGCGCCAGGCGCCGGGCGATCACCTGGTACACTTCGGGCGGCAGCGGTAGCTCGGCGTAGTCGGTCGTCGTCTTGTCCCAGGGAGTGCTCCACTCCCCAGATGGGTCACGATACAGCAATCCCTCATCGTGCAGGGCTCGTAGCGTCTCCAACGCGAACAGCGGGTTGCCCGCAGTCTCCTGGTACAACCGCGCCTCGAAGAGTGGTGCCTCCTCCGTCAGACCCAGCCCTCGCCGCACCAGTTCTCCCGTTTCCTCGCCGGTCAGCCGCGAAAGCTCCAGCCGCTCACGGTAGCCTGCCCGGTCCAGCGCCTGCAACGCCTCCCACACCGCCGCCCGTTCCCGCACCTCCTCGCCGCGGCAACTGCCGATCACCAGCACGCGACTTTCGGCCAGGCGGCGCGTCAGGTGGGCCAATGCCTCCAGCGTGGCCTCGTCGGCCCATTGCAGGTCCTCCAGGATCAGCACCTGGGGGGCAATCTGGCCCAGGGCCAGCACGGTGCGGGTCAGCGCTTCCAGCAGGCGCATTCGGTCCTGCTCGGGCCCCAAGGCGACGTGGGGTAGCAGGTCGGGCAGCCACTCCGCCAGTTCTGGCAAGATCAGGCTCACCTCCCGTAGCCAGACCCCCTCCACCAGTTGGACCAACTGTCCTGCCCGCAGGGGCAAGAGCCCCGCCCGCAGTGCCTCGCTCAGCACGCCGTAGGGCGGCAGTTCGGCCAGTTCGCGTCCGCGGCCCCACAGTACCTGTACCCCTCGCCACTCGGCATCGCGGGCGACCTCTTGCAGCAGTCGGGTCTTGCCCACACCAGCCTCTCCCTCGACGAGCACCATCCCACCCTGGCCGCTGATGGCCTGTTCCAGGTAACCTGCCAAAGTAGTCCGCTCTTGCTGCCTGCCCACCAGTGGCACCTGGCCTGTTCCTTCCAGCAGCGGCGAGGGCAGCAGGCCGGGAGCCAGGGGGAGGTAGGGTATCTCCGCTTCCCCAACGCTAGCCGCGATCTCGCGGCACAGCGCGGTGGTGGTGGCCGTGGGCTCTGCTCCAAGTTCTTCGGCCAGGACCGCCCGGCACAGCTCATACTGCTGCAGAGCTTCATTGTTCCGGCCTAGCAAGTGGCAGAGACGCATCACCTCACGGTGGCCTTCCTCACGCAGGGGATCCTCCGCGGCGAGCCGTTGGGCGTAGCGCAGCGCCTCTTCGTAAACACCCCGTGCTTTGCACAGCTCCAGCAATCGGCCCAGAGCAGCCAGATACATCTCCCGCAGCCTCTCCCGTTCGATGACCGTCCAGTTGTCGTAGAAGCCGGCCATGAAGTCGCCGCTATAAAGCTGCACCGCATTCCGCAGAGTTTCAAGTTCCATGTTCAACGTTTCGAGTCCCAGGTCAATGATGTCAACTGGAAACCTGGAACATGCAACCTGGAACTCCTCTGTGTCCAGCCAGTAATCTGCCTCGACGTTGAACTGGATCGTATCGGCGTCGGATAGGATGAAGGGAATCGGGGAGGGGAGAGGGGAGAGCATGCGGCGGATCCGCCACAACGCCTGACTGAGACGCCGGCGGGCTTGGGCGTCGGGGAGGTCGGGCCAGAAGGTGCCGGCCAGCAAATTGCGGGTGTGAGCGCGGTGGCGATAGGTGATGAGGTAAGCGAAGAGGGAAGGAGCGGAGCGGCCGGCTAGAGGAAGCGTGGCATTGTCCCAGGTCAGGGTCAGGCCACCGAAGAGGCGAACCTGTAGGAGAGACCCCGCCTGTCCTGAGGCTCCTCCTGAGCTTGACTTCGGCGAGCTCAGTCGAGCCGTCGAAGGGCAGAGCCGAAGGGTCGAAGCAATGTGCTCTGGATGCAGTTGCGTTTTCATGGGGCATATCCTCAACACTGCTGGCCAGAAAACGCAACGCCGATGGCCTCTTCACTCTCCAGCGCGATAGTAGCCATCGGC
>JAOZPF010000019.1 GCA_029932895.1 Anaerolineae bacterium
AACCGGAGGTAGTAACCGGTTCCGCGCCGCGCTGCTCGCCTCCGCTGCGACGATTGGAGAGGTAAATGATGAGCCAGGCAGAGCCGCAATCACACTTCCCTGGGCGGGAGCTTGTCGCGCGCCTGCAGAACGAGATGGCTGCCATATCCCGCATCTTGACGGACAACCGCGATGCGCCTGGACCATCCCTGGCTGACCGCCTAACCCCCAGGTTACAAGTTTTCCATCAGCTCCTCGGTCAGTTGGAAAAAGAACTGGCTGCCCACGCCGGCGAACGGGCCCAACTGGCTGCCCTCGCCGAGGTGGCGCGCGTGATCAACTCCTCTCTGGACCCCAGCGAGGTGCTCAACCGGGTGATGGACGAGATCATCCGCCTCACCGGCGCCGAGCGGTCCTTCCTGATGCTTATAGACCCCGAAAGCGGGGAGCTCGAATTCGTCGCCGCGCGCAATATGGACCGTGAGACCATTGACGACTCGGCCTTTGAGATCAGCCGTAGTATAGTCTACCGGGTGGCTCGCGATGGCGAGCCGGTCGTCACCACCAACGCCCAGCTCGACCCCCGCTTCAGCGCCCAGGAGAGCATCATCAGCTACAACCTCCGCTCCATCCTCTGCATCCCCCTTCGCGTGCGGGAGCGCATCACCGGGGTGATCTATGCCGATAACCGCATCCGCACCGGACTCTTCTCCGACCAGGACCGGGACCTGTTGACCGCTTTTGCCGACCAGGCCGCCGTCGCCATCGAGAACGCCCGTCTCTTTGCCAGCGTCATCGCCGCCAAGACGCTGATGGACAACATTTTCGCCTCCATCGCCAGCGGCGTTGTCACCACCAATGTGGAGGAACAGATCACCCTCGTCAACCGCGCCGCCGAATCGATCCTGCACATCGCCGCCGACCAGGCCGAGGGCCAACCTTACGCTGAGGCCCTCGCCACCCTCCGACCAGCCCTGGACCCCCTGATCCACCAGGTCCGCGAGGAAGGCCGCCCTGTTGTGGCTCAGGAGGTGGACCAGATATTGCCGGGGCGAGGTCAGGTCAATCTGAACATCAGCGTCTCCCCGCTCAAGAACCCCAATCGGGAGTGGCTGGGGATGGCCTTGGTGATTGAGGATCTGACGGAGCGGAGGCGATTGGAGGCTCAGGAACGATTCATCCGCGAGACTTTTCAGCGCTACGCCCCGCCAGCCGTGGTGCAACGTATCTTGGAGGATCCCAGCCAGGTAAAGCTGGGTGGGCACCGCCAGGAGGTCACCGTCCTTTTTGCCGACATTCGCGGTTTCACCGCCTTCAGCGAGCATCGGGACTCGGAGGGGCTGCTGAAGGTGCTCAATCAGTATCTCGCTATTGGCGCGGAGGCGGTGCTGGCGGAGGAGGGAACGCTGGACAAGTTTATGGGGGATGCGGTGATGGCTCTCTTCAATGCCCCCCTTCCCCAGCCGGACCACACTCTGCGGGCGGTGCGGGCGGCGCTGCAGATGCAGGAGGCGGTCCGCCGCCACCACCGCGAGGTAGCGCCGGAAGAACGGCTGAGTTATGGCGTGGGCATCGCCGTGGGCGATGCGGTGGTCGGCAACGTGGGTACACCTAAGCAGTTGAACTATACCGCCATTGGGGCCAGCGTCAACCTGGCCAAACGGCTGCAGGAGAACGCCGCTGCTGGTCAGGTCCTACTGGACGAGGAGGCCTACCGGCGGGTGAGGGATCAGGTGGAAGCCCACCCCCTGGAGCCGATGAAGATGAAAGGATACAGTGTCCTGATCCCGGTCTATGAACTGGTGGGGCTGCGGTAAAGAGTCCCCTGTCCAATCGATGGGGGCGCGGGCCGCGCCCCCTTGTGCTTCCGACGCGATGCTATGGCCGACGTTATCACCTATGCGCTTGGTGCTCTCTACACGCTGCTGACCGTGTGGCTGACGGTCTATGGCTTGAACGGATGGATCCTGAGCGCGCTCTACTGGCGCAACCGTAACCGCTCCTGCTACACTCCCCCTGTCCCCCGTCGCCAGTTGCCTTTGGTGACCGTCCAGCTCCCCATCTATAACGAACAGCATGTCGTGGAGCGGCTCATCGACGCCGTGGCCCGGCTGGACTACCCCCGCGACCGGCTCCAGGTCCAGGTGCTGGACGACTCGACCGACGGGACGAGCGACCTGGTCGCCGCCCGCGCGGCCTTGTACCATGAAAGGGGCATCGACATCCAGGTGCTGCACCGGCCAAATCGGGCCGGGTTCAAGGCCGGCGCGCTGGCCCACTCACTGGCGCAGGCCAGCGGAGAGTTCATCGCCATCTTTGACGCCGACTTTTGCCCCCGCCCCGATTTTCTCCTGCGCACCGTCCCCCATCTTCTGTCTGACCCGCGATTGGGAATGGTGCAGGTGCGCTGGTCCCACCTCAACGCTGGTTACTCCCTCCTCACCCGCGCCCAGGCCCTGGCGCTGGACGGTCACTTTGTGGTCGAACAGACCGCCCGCAACCGCTCCGGTCTGCTGATGCACTTTAACGGGACCGCCGGGGTCTGGCGGCGAACCTGTATCGAGGGCAGCGGTGGCTGGCAGACCGATACGGTCTGCGAGGACCTGGACCTGAGTTACCGCGCTCAACTGGCAGGCTGGCGTTGCCTCTACCTGCCCGACGTGGACAGCCCTGCAGAGCTACCGCCCCAGGTCCTGGCTTTCAAGCGGCAGCAGGCTCGCTGGACCCGGGGGTCGATCCAGTGCTTGCGCAAGCTGGCCCCATCCCTGGTCCGCAGCCCGCGCTTGACCACGGTGCAAAAGCTGATGGGCCTGATCCACCTCAGCGGTTACCTGGCCCACCCGCTGATGGTTCTCCTGCTACTAGTCACCATGCCTTTGCTCTTTTATCCTCACCTGCTGCGCGGCCCGCTCAACCTGTTGGGGCCGGTCGCTATGGGGCCGCTCCTCGTCTATGCCACCGGTCAGTGGGCGCTCTACCCCGATTGGAGACGGCGGCTGCTGGCTTTCCCCCTCTTGGTGTTGGTCGGAACAGGCATCGCCTGGAACAACACACTGGAGGCGTGGAAGGGCCTGACTAGCTGGGGCGGGACCTTTGCCCGCACCCCCAAGTTTCACCTGGAGGGCCGGCAGGGCGATTGGGCCCGCAGCCGGTACCGGCTGCGGGGGGACGGGGCCGTGGTGGGCGAGATCGCCCTGACCATCTATGCGCTGCTGGCTGCCGGAGTGGCCTGGAGGACGGGAAACAGCGGCGCGGTGCCCTTTCTCCTTTTGTATGTCGCTGCCTTCGGACTGGTGGCAGGAATGAGCCTGGCGGAGATGGCTGGCCTACGGAGACGGAAGCGGTCACGCAAAGTCCAGGTCACCCCGAAGGGACCGGCTACTCTCTGAACGTTGACACTCCACGTCTGCTGTGGTACACTCCACTTGATCAACCGTACGGAGGTGATGGTATGTCTCGCGTTGTTCATCCCCCCACAGGGACCGAGCTGCACTGCAAGAGCTGGCTCCTTGAAGCCCCTTATCGAATGATTCAGCACAACCTGGACCCGGATGTGGCGGGCGATCCGGAGCATCTGATCGTCTACGGCGGACGAGGACGGGCGGCTCGTAACTGGGAATCGTTCGACGCTATCCTGGAATCATTGCGCAATATGGACCCGGACGAGACTCTCCTGGTCCAATCTGGCAAGCCGGTGGGGATATTCCGCACCCACCTGGATGCCCCCCGCGTCATAATCGCCAACTCCAACATCGTCCCCGCCTGGGCCACGCAGGAGAACTTTGACAAGTGGGAGCGAGAAGGGCTGATCATGTACGGTCAGATGACCGCTGGCTCCTGGATCTATATCGGCACCCAGGGCATCCTCCAGGGCACCTACGAGACCCTTGCCGCCGCTGCTGAGACCCACTTTGGGGCCGGTGCCTCCCTCAAGGGCAAGTTTGTCCTCACCGCTGGCCTGGGCGAGATGGGCGGCGCCCAGCCCCTCGCTATCACGATGAACGAGGGCGTGGGCCTCATCGTGGAGGTGGACCCCCATCGCGCCCAACGGCGGCTGGACACCGCCTACCTGGACGTGGTGGTGGATGACCTGGACAAGGCACTGGCGATGGTGGAGGATTACAAGCGGCGCGGCGAGCCGATCTCGATCGGCCTCATCGGCAACGGGGCTGACGTCTTCCCCGAGCTGGTCCGCCGGAGGATCACCCCCGACATCGTCACCGACCAGACCCCTGCCCACGATCCGCTGATGTACGTGCCCAATCACTATACGCTGGAGGAGGCAGTCCGGCTGCGGGAGGCCGACCCCAAGAAATATCAGCAGGAGTCGATGCGGGCAATGGCGGAACACTGTGCAGCGATGGTCGAGATGCAAAAGCGCGGCGCGGTGGTCTTTGACTATGGCAACAACCTCCGTCAGCGGGCCTATGATGCCGGCGTGAAGGATGCCTTCTCCTACCCCGGCTTTGTCCCCGCCTACATCCGCCCTCTCTTTTGCCACGGCAAAGGCCCCTTCCGCTGGGTGGCCCTCTCCGGCGATCCGGAGGACATTTACGCCACCGATGCCAAGATCATCGAACTGTTTCCGGAGGACGAACACCTGGTGCGCTGGATCAAGATGGCCCAGGAGCGGGTCAAATTCCAGGGGCTCCCCTCCCGCATCTGCTGGCTGGAGTATGGTGACCGGGCAAAGGCGGGGTTGGCCTTTAACGAGCTGGTCGCCAGTGGCGAGGTGAGCGCGCCCATAGTCATCGGGCGGGACCACCTGGACGCCGGCTCGGTGGCGTCACCCAACCGGGAGACGGAGGGAATGAAAGACGGCTCGGATGCCATCTCCGACTGGCCGCTGCTGAACTTTGCCCTCAACGCCGTCTGTGGGGCCACCTGGGTTTCCTTCCACCACGGCGGTGGAGTGGGCATCGGCTATTCCCAGCACGCCGGGCAGGTGATCGTCGCCGACGGCACTCCGGAGGCGGCGGTCCGGTTGGAGCGGGTGCTGAACGCCGACCCTTGGAGCGGTGTGGTTCGCCACGCGGACGCGGGGTACGAGGAGGCGATCCGCTTTGCCAGGGAGCACGGCATCAAGATCCCGATGTTGCGCTGACGCGAGGACAGATGGGAAGCGACGCTCTCATTCCGGCCAATAGCCCTTCTTTCGAATACGTCTATGTCGCCAACCAGCGGTGTGATTGTGGCGGCTACTTTGCGGCCGCGCGGCAGGAGCTGCGCACCCTGCCCTCCGGCCCCTGCGACCGCATCACCGCTCGTTGCGAAACGTGCGGAGCAGAAAAGGTTTTCGAGTTCGACATCGGATCGTTCTTTGGCGAGTTCGAGCGGTACGGCCGCTTCCACCAGACGGACGACCGGTTTCGAGAGGCGATGGAGCACGTCCGCGCCGGAGAGATGAGCAAGGCGGAGGTTGCTCTGCGGGAGGTAATAGACCCGGAGGAAGGAGAACCGGCCTTTGCCTGGGGCTACTATCACCTGGGTATGGTTCTGGTGGCGCAAGGTCGGGCAGAGGAGGCGCTGGGCTACTTGGAGCGCGCGGCGGCGATCCAACCTTTGGAACCGGACATCATCAGGGAGATGGCTCGGGTGTGCCAGACCGTCGGGCGGGAGGGGGAGGCCAAAGACTGGCTCGACCGCTATGCCGAACTGCACTCTGCCTTTGGAGAGGCCGACCAGGCAGGCGGTTAGCTCCCCCTACACCCGCCGTATCACCATCATCACCTTGCCCTGCACCTCGACCTGAGTCGGGTCGTCGATATAGATCGGGTCCATTGTGGGGTTGGCTGGTTGCAGCCGGACGCGCCCTCCCTCCCAAAAGACGCGCTTCAGGGTGGTTTCCTCCCGTTCCGGGAGCCAGACCGCTGCCATCTCGCCGTTCTCGACGCGCCGCGCCTGGCGCATGATGACGATATCGCCGTCGTTGACCAGGGCGTCGATCATCGAGTCTCCCTTGACGTGCAGCGCGAACAGCTCGTCCGGCTCGCCAATGATCCCTCGCGTCAGCTCAACCGTCTCCTCGACGCCCATCAGCGAGAAATCGGAGGCGGGGACGGGGATAGGCTCTCCAGCGACAATCACGCCCACCAGAGGGATAGAGATCACCTCCAGCGACTCGTCGGGGGGGGCAAAGAACTTTTCGCTCACCTCCGACAGCCGCAACCCGCGAGAGTACCCCCGGTCCCGCTCTAGTAACCCCTCGTGCTCCAGCCGGTCCAGGTTATAGTTGACCACCGAGGTCGAGGTAATCCCCACCCGGCGGCCGATCTCGCGGATGGAGGGGGGGTAGCCGCGCTCCCTGATGAACTCCCAGATGGTGCGCAGGATCTGCTGCTGGCGCTCTGTCAGTCGCCGCCATTGTTTCTCCATCACCTGCCTCCTCTCCTGCTCGCGCCTTCATTATATCGGAACATTCGTTCTATGTCAAGCCTAAATCTTCTCTTGAAAACGTTCCCGTTTTGTGTTATGATGTTCACATCTTATCGCCAATGAGGACAGCGTATGTACCCTGACAGCGAGATACTCTTTCCCCCCCGCTGCATCCCCTTGCTGCGCAATATCCGCGGCGAGGAGTGGGCTGTGCTGGTGGATCGCCTGAGCGACCTGCCCGATCAACACGAGGATGTTCTCGGCTTTTCGCTGCTGATGATCAAGCTGAGCAGTTGCCTGACCTGCGACCTGGATAGCTACCGGGCTTCGCTGGGCTGCTGTATCTGCGCCCGGCGAACGGTCGGCGGGTTCAAGGGGTCGGACCGGGAGATCATCCACCTGTTCGAGGAAGCCCGCGAGACGGTGCGCGAGTACTTGTCCCAGGCTGACCTCCCGCCCGGCGTGGGCGTCCTCG
This sequence comes from Anaerolineae bacterium, assembly GCA_029932895.1. Lineage (GTDB taxonomy): Bacteria > Chloroflexota > Anaerolineae > B4-G1 > DUEL01 > JAOZPF01. The sequence goes on from JAOZPF010000019.1 coordinate 6,830, forward strand.
TCAACTCTGGGGCGGGCGAGTGAGCGTTGGACAAGCGAGCGGTCTCCCGGCCTCACGCTGACGGCTTGCTCTCCTCAACATCGGACCACCTCGCTCCTGCTGGCCCGACGGGGCTCTCTCACCGGGCCGCTGGCAGGCGGGTGGTTCTCCTCTTTCTCGGCCTTCTCCTGCTCCTCGCCGGCTGCACAACCTCTCTCTCCGAGCAGCTCTTTGCGTGGACCGGGGAGGAGGAGCCGCTGGGCCAGGCGCGGGGTGTATTGCAACTGGCGGGCAACCTTCTTCGCCCCCACCCCCGCACCGCCCGCTACGAGCCGATCGCCGACACCGGCGTCAAACCCCTGGGGATCCACGTTTTCTTGGAGCAGGAAGTAGAGCCGGCCAAACGTGAACGAACGTTGCAGATGGTCGCCGCCGCTGGTTTTCACTGGATCCGCCAGGAATTTCCCTGGGAGGATATCGAGATCCATGGCCGGGGTGATTTCGTGGATCGGCGCAACGATCTGGATGGGGACGGCGTGGCTGACCCGATCGATGCCTGGGCCAAGTATGACAACATCGTCGCCCTGGCGGAGGAGTACGGCCTGGAGATCATCGCCCGCCTGAGCAACCCGCCCGCCTGGTCCCGCGCCGACGGGGACGCCAGTGGCACCTATGCCCCCCCCGATGACCTGACCGACTTTGGCAACTATGTCTACGCCGTCGCCTCCCGCTACCGGGGTCGCATCCACACCTACCAGGTCTGGAACGAGCCAAACATCTACCCCGAGTGGGGTGAACAGCCAGTGGACCCGGAGGCCTACACCCGCCTGCTTTGCCTAGCCTACCGGCGGATCAAGGAGGCTGATCCCGCCGCCATCGTCGTCAGCGGCGCGATGGCCCAGACGGTCTCTTTCACTCCTGGCCCCGGGCCGGGGACGGGGATGAGCGACCTGGTCTTTTTGCAACGGATGTACGACGCTGGCGCGGCCGACTGCTTCGACGTCCTGGCAGTCAACGACTATATGCTCTGGTCCGGCCCCACCGACCGCCGCCTGCCCCCGTCTTATGTCATCAACTATAACCGTCCTCTCTTCCTGCGTGACGTTATGGTCGCCAATGGTGATGCCCACAAGCCGATCTGGATCAGCGAGATGAACGCCAACGCTGTGCCCAACGACCCCTCGATCCAGGGTGTGGGGGCTTACGGTCAGGTGACGCTGGAGCAGCAAGCCCGCTACGCCCCCCTGGCCTATCAACGGGTGATGGAGGAATGGCCCTGGGTCGGCGTGGTCAATTTCTGGTTCTTCAAGCGGGCCAGTGACGCGGAACGCGACCAGTCCTGGTATTATTTCCGCATGGTGGAGCCCGATTTTACCCCGCTGCCCGTCTACGACGCGATGCGTGCCTACACCACGGACCTGGTCCCCACCCTTTATCCCGGCACGCACCAGGAGGACCACTGGGCGCTGGCCTACGAGGGACCGTGGGAACGTGTGGCGGACGAGCGGGCCGTGCTCGGGGCCTACCGCCAGGCGGCGCGCTATGGCGCGGCGGTGTCGTTCCCCGTGGTGGGAAATCGGCTCACGCTGACGCCCGGGCCGGGCACGGGCGAGGTCGAGGTGACGATCGACGACGAACCGGCGCGCCGTGTGTCGCTGGACGGGCGGCCGGTGCGGTTGTTCTCCTCCTGGACGCGGGGGACGCATCAGGTGCGGATCGTCGCCGTGGCGGGGCAGGTGGGGATTGATTGTTTCACCGTGCGCGAGCCGGACTGGGGAGGGCGGATCGCTGCCGCGTTGCTGATCCTCCTGGTCCTGGTCGGTCTCCCGTTCGCGGCCTACCGGCTGCGGCGTTGTTCCTGAGCGCGCTCTGCCAGGAGCCAGTACCGCTCTGCCGGTCGCCCCTCCCCCACATTCAGCGCGTAGGCGCGGATGCGCCTGCCCATCTCGCTCTCGTCGGCCCAGAAGGTGCCAAGCTGGGAACAGTAGCAGGCCACGGCGGCGACCCTGGCTGCCAGCGATGCGTCATCGAGAAAGAACAATTGCCGCTCCCACTCACTTCCCGCCAGCGCCGCCACCGCCTCTGGCTTGGCGGCGTAGGGGTACTCTTCGTAATAGACCAGCGCGCGCCCAGTCGCCTCCGCCGCCCGCCGCACCAGCCGGTGGTCCACGTGGTCACCTGCCCCTAGCGCCACATAGAGGTGAGCGTCCCCCGGCAGGCGGGCGATGCGGCTGGTCACCTCCTCCTCCAGTATCTCGTCCGCTGGGTGCAGCGGACCCCAGAGGGAGAGTTCGGACGGGTAGAGGGGCGAGCCGTCGCGCGCGTGCCGGTAGACACACTCCGGCAGGTTCCAATGGACCGCTTCCGCTCCCAGCAGCGCCAGGGCCGCGCGGTCCTCCTCCCGACGGGCCGCCACTGCCGCCTTCTCCAACCCCCATCGCTGGTGGAGGGATTGGGCAAAAGCAGAGAGGTCCCCTGCCGGGTCGCCGGCAAAGACCGTCACCACCTGCACGTGCTCGCCCGCCCGCACCTGCCGTGCGATCCGCCCGCCGCAGGAGAGCACGCCGTCGTCGAGGTGAGGTGAGAGGTAGATGCAACAAGCCATCGCCAGCATTGTACACCGGCGGCAAAGTTTGACAACCCCCTTGCAGCGTGTTATACTCTCCCCCGCGGGCCGTTAGCTCAGTCCGGCAGAGCAGGGGCCTTTTAAGCCTTTGGCCGCAGGTTCGAATCCTGCACGGCCCACACCGGCCCGGCCCTATGGGTCGGGCCGAAGATGTCCTTGTCAAGGAGCGCAGCGTGGTCTTGCCGATGTGGGTCTTTTGGGTCACCCTGGTGGTGATGATCATCGGACTGGCGGGCGTCGTCCTGCCCGCTGTGCCTGGCGTGGGTCTCATCTGGATCGCTGCTCTGGTTTATGCCATTGCCGAGAGCTTTGCCACCATCGACCCCCTCACCTTTGCCGTGCTGACCGTGCTGGGGGCTGCTGGGGTCACGTCGGACATCTGGACCAGCCAGGTGGGTGGACGGCTGACCGGTGCCTCATGGAAGGCGCTGCTGGCGGGGGTGGGGCTGGGGATCGTGGGATTTCTGGTCGGCCTCCTGGCGGGGGGGATCGGGGCCGTGCCGGGCGGCATCGTCGGCGCTTTGCTGGGCATCCTCTTGGTCGAGTACATCGAGCGGCAGGATTGGAAGGAGGCGGCGCGCGCGGGGGCCGGTTGGCTGGCGGGCTGTCTGCTCTCTGGCGCGGTGCAGTTGTTCGTCAGCCTGGCGATGATCCTCATCTTTGTCTGGCAGGCGCTGAGAGGGTGAGGATGACACGACGAAGGAGCAGCACGACTCGCCGGCGACCACGGACACCCAGCCGGCGCGTACTTGCCATCCGCGCCCCGCGCCGGGCGACGGTGGTCATCGCGGCAATACTTTACATAACGGGCCTCTTTGGCTACCTGGGCTGGTTTGCCCTCGGACCAGACCTCTCCTTCGGGCTGATGACGTTGGCAGCGACCTTGTTGCTGCTGGGCGCTCTTCTCCGCGACCTGTGACGGCTATGGCGGTGGCTCCACCGCGTGGACGGCGTCGGTGGCAGCAGCGGCAGGGTTGCGGTGTCCCCGCAAGACAGCTTCCAGCGCCGCCTGCATAGGCGGTCCCACTGTCTCTCGCAGCACCACGGGCGGAGAAGGCTGCGCCCCCTCCAACAACGTTTCCAGCACCGCTCGCTCCTCTTCGGGAATCGTCCAGGCCGCCATGCCGCTCCGGGTGGTGGGCAGGTTCCCCAGGCTCTGTGTCCATGGGCCGTACCGTTCGGCACTCATCAGCCAGTCCATCAGGCGCATTGCCTGCGCCTGCCGCTGGGGGTCGGCCGTTACCAGCACTAGCACCCATTGCGCCTGCGCCAGCGTGACCGCCCGACCGTCCTGGGTGGGGATGATGCCCGGCGTAGCCACGCCTGGCTCGCTCAGCAAACGGCGGCAGCCGACCACCGCCATCCCCACCTGCCAATCCCGCAGCAACTCCCAGCACCCATCCGCATTGTCCAGGGAGAGGAGGATGGTAGGGGAAATGACCCCCACCTCGCTGGCGCGGGCGTAAAAGTCCAGCACAGCGGTCAGCGGCTCGGCCTCCAGCCGGGGGTTGCCCTCCCCATCGGTCAGGTGCCCGCCCGCAGCCAGATACTGCACTAGCGTACCGTCGTTCACCCCATCCTCTCGCCCACCCGCCGCAAAGGCCAGGGGGGTCGGGGACGAGAGGACATCCGTCCAGGAGAGCGGCGGGCGGGCGAACAGGGTTGGGTGGTAGGCCAGGCAGTCCAGTTCCGCTGTGAGCGGCACGTCCATTATCTGCCCGTCCACCTGTCCCAGCGCGCTGGTAAAGGGAAAGAGATCGATGATCAGTTGGTCGGAGAGGAGGCCATCGAGTGGCTGGACCAGCCCTTCCTGGGCCGCCACCTGCGCGTCGTCCGCGTCCATCACCACCAGGTCGGGGATGACCTGGCTGACGGCGGCGGCGCTGGCCGTGCGCAGAAAATCGAGCAGTCCGCCGCGCCCGTGGGCCTTTTTGACAATGATCGCTACCTGCAGGTCGGTGTGGGCCTGATTAAAGTCGTCCACCTGTTGGCCCAGAAGCACAGAGGCAGGGTCTTCGCCGTAGGGGCTCAACTCCTCGGGCATCCACAGCGTCAGGGTCACCATCAGCGGTCCTGGCGCTGCGGTGGGTGTGGGAGTGGGAGGCGGCGGTGTAGGAGACGGCGTGGGCAGAGGGGAGGTGGGTGTGACCGTCCCGACAGGGGCACAGGCCGTCAGCAGCAGCGTTAGCATGATCACTGCGCCGCCTGTCACCAGGCCGCCCTTGCGTCTCCGTGCATTCCTCACATTCAACCTCCTGCTCCTACTCCCACTTGGCGCTCCTGGCTCGTTTGGTTTGTACTCGCTGGGTTTGCCGACCTGCGGGATGGTGATAAGCAGCGACCATCGAGCAGATTATATCACACTTCTCACTCCTCGCGGAAGTGCTTTGTATGAGCTAACGGAACTCGGCCTACAGCCCCAGCTCCCACCCGATTCCCAGCCTGGTCATCCACGCCCCGACGACCTGTATCCAGTCCATAAACAGGAGCACGCCGAAAATCACGAGCAAGACCCCCGTGGCGACCTGGATCGCGTTGAGGTAGCGACGCATCCGCCGGATGAGGCCCATCGCCCGGTCCACCGCCAGTCCCACCAGCAGGAATGGAATTCCCAGCCCGACCGAGTAAGCCACCAAGAGCACGGCGGATTGCCACATCGTCTCTTGATTGATGCTCAGCGCTAGGATAGAGCCTAGCACCGGGCCGACACACGGCGTCCAGCCAGCAGCGAAAGAGATGCCGACGAGCAGGGAGGAGAGGTAACCCCATCCCGGCCTGGTCTGGATATGCACCCGTCGCTCGGCGTACAGGAAAGGCAGCTTGATCAATCCGGTGAGGGCCAGGCCGAAAAAGATCATCACCACGCCACCAATCCAGCGGACCCAGTCGGAGCGGAGGAGATGGGCCAGTCCGCCCGCCGCCACGCCGAGGATGACAAAGACGGCGGAAAAGCCAACGACAAAGGCCAGAGCGTGGAGGAAGGTAAAAAACCGCCCGGCGAGAGTGCGGCGGTGGTCAGGCGCGACCACCGCCTGTCCCCCCAGGTAACCTATGTAGGCCGGCACCAGGGGGAGCACACAGGGGGCGAGAAACGAGGCCAGACCGGCCGTGAATGCCAGGACGACAGACGGACTTGAGGCTTCCATTGCTGCTCTTCTCCTTGGTCGAGATCAATAGGCCGTATTATAACACAGATACGCCTATGGTACCCAGGCGTATCTACCGCAGCAATCGTGCACAGTGGGAGCGGGGCGTGCCCATCCCTGCACCGTTGTTGTCTGTTCGCAGCGGCACGACACCACTATACACGTTGAGAGCCGGGGAAATGTCCAACTGATCAATCCCCGGCCCTCACCAAAGGAGGAGAAGAAGAGATACCACCCTGCTCGCACCAATAGTATACCAGAAGCAGCCCGGTATGCCTTGACGCGATCTGTACGCTTTCCCTACGGAATACCTACGGATACACCCGACGTGGGCGTAGGGGCGCACCTGTGTGTGCGCCCACACCGGTGGCGGGCACAGGGGCGCACTTGTGTGTGCACCCGTGACCTCGGTTGCCGGCCCCCTCGCCCGCTTGTGCCCCGCGCCGGGATGGGCTACAATGGGCCTAGATCACAAGAGGAGGACAAAATGAGCAGAGAGGTTATCGCCACGGACAAGGCCCCTGCCGCCGTCGGTCCCTACTCCCAGGCCGTGCGGGTAGGGAACCTGATCTATACCGCCGGGCAATTGGGCATCATCCCCGGTACCAAGTCGTTCGCTGGGCCAGATATCGAGGCCCAGACCCGCCAGGCGCTGGAGAATCTGAAAGCGGTGCTGGAGGCGGCCGGTTCCAGCCTGGAGCATGTGGTCAAGACCACAGTCTTTTTACAGGACATGGGCGAGTTCTCCCGTATGAACGGAGTCTATGCCACCTTTTTCCCCACCAATCCACCGGCCCGCTCGGCGGTGCAGGCGGCCGCCCTGCCCCTGGGAGGGCGGGTCGAGATCGAGGCTGTGGCGGAGGCGTGAGGACGCGGATGGCTGGTGAGACCGTCCTGATCGTGGACGACGAGCCCCACATTGTGGAGCTGGCGCAGATGTACCTGGAGCGGGAGGGCTTTCAGGTGGAATCGGCCACCACTGGCGCGGCTGCCCTGGAACGGATCGCCCGTCAGCCTCCCGCCGTTCTGGTGCTCGACCTGATGCTGCCGCAGGTGGACGGGTGGGAGGTCTGCCGGCGGGTGCGTTCGGGGACCGCCGCGCCGGACCTGCCCATCATCATGCTCACCGCTCGCGACGACGACGTGGACAAGGTTGTGGGACTGGAGATAGGGGCGGACGATTACGTCACCAAGCCCTTTAACCCCCGCGAGTTGGTCGCCCGGGTGAAGGCATTGCTGCGCCGCGTCGACCGGACCGCCCGGCCCCAGGCCCCTCTCCACGCTGGCGACCTGACCGTCGACCCGGCCCGCCGCGAGGTGATCGTCAGCGGTCAGCCGGTTCGGTTGCGCCCCAAGGAGTTCGACCTCCTGCTGGCGCTGGTCGAGCACCGCGGGCTGGCCCTCAGTCGCGACCAGCTTCTGGAGCGGGTCTGGGGATATGATTTCTATGGCGAGACTCGCACCGTGGATGTCCACATCGCGCATCTGCGCAAAAAGTTGACCGACGCGAGCGCCCACATCGAGACAGTGCTGGGCATAGGCTACAAGCTGGTCGTGGATGAGTGAGGGGGGACCGTGTTTCGTAGCCTCAACTCCCGCCTGTTGCTCTCCTATATCCTGGTCATTCTCGTCTGCCTGATCCTGGTGGGGCTGGGGCTGTTCCTCTTTGTGCGGGCCAGCCCGTTGTGGACCAGCGCGGCGGTGATACGGCTGGAGGAGGCCGAGCGGGCGACGATGCGCCTTCTCGTCCAGGCAGGGCCGCTGGGGACCATCTCCCAGGACCGGTTGCACGATCTGCTGGACCAAGCAGCCAGGGACCGTGAAGCTCGCATTCTTCTATTGGACGACGCCGGCCTCGTCCAATACGACAGCGAGAGGGCATGGGTTGGTCAGGGACTACCCGACGTCTTCCGTCAGCCCGCCCCCCGTCTGCCTCGCATTCAGGGTTCATTCACCGGGCCGGACGGGCAGAGGTGGCTCTTTATCGGCCAAGTGCTCTCCACCGGCGACCGGCAACGGATGGCGCTACTCTTTGCCTCCCGCCCCATGCGGGTGCTCTTGCTGCTCTGGTTCGTCGACAATCTCCTGCCACCGATGGGGCAGGCCGGGCTGGCGGCGCTGCTTCTCTCCATTCCTCTGGCCTGGCTCGTGGCCCGTTCCATAGCCCGGCCCCTCCAGCGGGTGGCGGCGGCAGCCGGGGCCATTGCCCAGGGAGACCTGGAACAGCGCGCTCCGGTCTCTGGCCCGCGCGAAGTGCAGGAGCTGGCCCGTGCCTTCAATCGCATGGCCGACCGGGTCGCTGCTGCCCAGCAGGCGCAGCGTGACTTGGTGGCAAATGTCTCCCACGAGCTCAAGACTCCACTGACCTCGGTGCAGGGTTTCTCCCAGGCCATCCTGGATGGGACGGCGACCGAGCCCGAAGCGATAGAGCGGGCAGCGCGCGTGATCCAGGAGGAGGCGGAACGGATGCGCCGCATGGTCGACGAAATTCTCAACCTGGCCCGCTTTGATGCCGACCAGGTACAGATGGCCCGCGAGCCGGTCGAGATTGGCCCGCTTTTGGCGTCGTGCGCGGAGCGGCTGGCTCCCCAGGCGGAGGCGGCAGGGAACAGGTTGCAGGTGCAGGCCGAGGAGGGGCTGTTCGTCACTGGCGACGCGGATTGGCTGACACAGGCCTTGGTCAACCTGCTGGACAATGGCCTCCGCCATACCCAGGGTGGTCGTGTGGAGGCGGTGGCGCAGCGAGAGGGGGACTGGGTCACGGTGACGGTGACGGATACCGGCGAGGGCATTCCCGCCGCGGACCTGCCGCGTATCTTTGAGCGGTTCTACCAGGCCGACAAGTCTCGCCGCCGCAGGAGCGGCGTGGGGCTGGGACTCTCCATCGCCCGCGAGGTGGTACAGAGACATGGTGGCGAGATCAAGGCCGAGAGCGTACTGGGGGTGGGCAGCCGCTTCACCGTCCTGCTGCCGGCACGGGGAAGCAGCCGGGAAGGGGGTCTGACCCACCATCGGGGAACGAGGGTGAGCAGAGGAGGAGGGGCGTGATGGAAAGCGGGCAGGAAGCGGAACGCAGAATTGGCCGCTACGTGGTGCAGGAGTACACCGCCTTGCGGCTGGTGGCCGAGGCGCAGAGGAATCCCCTGGTCTCCCTGGCCGTTCTGTGGGGGTGCATTCTCCCTGTGGTGGCCCTGACTATGCCGTGGCGTGGTGACACACGGCTGTTTATCTCGCTGACGGTAGCTGCCATCGGCGTCGTCGTCAGCCTCCTGGTTCTGCGCTTTGTCCCTCGGCGGGAACGACTCGCAGTGGACGTGGAAATGGGAGTATGCCAGGTCACGCGGTTCTACCTGTTTCCCCCTGTGACGCGAGTAGTGGTCCAAGCGGCGCTGGAGCAGGTAGCGGCGGTGCGCTGGAGTCGCCAGGTCTGGCGGGACGGGCGGGACCTGGAGGCGGTGCGCTGGGTGGTGGAGCTGGTGGGTGAGGACGGGCAGACCTGGCGGTTGTCCAAAGAGGCCGAAGAGGAACCGACGCGAGAGCTGGCCCGGCTGGTGGCCGAGGTGATCGCCCGCCCGTTGGCCGAGGGGTAGAGGAGAAATAACGGCGCGCCGGCTCCGGAGCCGGCGCGCCGCCCAGTTTTTTGTGAGGGGCATAAACGAAGAGCCGCTCCTCGGGCCAGCCGACCGCTTGTAGCGGTAAACGATCCGCCCGCGCTGCAGGTCGTAGGGTGATAGCTCCACCCGCACCCGGTCTCCTAACAGGATGCGGATATAGTACTTGCGCATCTTGCCGGAAAGGTAAGCCAATACCTCATGCCCAGTGTCTAGCTGAACCCGGAACTGGGTGCTGGGCAGGGCCTCGATCACCGTGCCCTCAACCTCGATCTTGCCCTCTTTTTTCCCCATATGGTATCCCTTGCTCGATATTACTCCTCTGCGGTAGCTGACGGCGTCCCCGGGGCTGTATCCTGCTCGGCGACTGGTTCTTCCGTCTCGCCAACGGGCTCCGGCGCTGGTTCAACCGATTCCTCCGGCTCGACGATTGTCTCCTCCTCGCCCTGTGGTTCCGGCTCTTCCAGCTCCGCAGCCTCCTCGCCCTGTGGTTCCAGCTCTGCAACTTCCTCTTCCTGTGGTTCCACAGACGCTTCGGCCTCGCGGGCGTCTCGTTCCGTCGCCCACCGTTCCCATTCCTCTTGCTGCACGCGACGCGCGCTCAACCCAATGCGCCGCCGCCCTGGCTCAACGCGCAAGACCTTGAGTGGCAACACCTGTCCTGGCTTGAGGACTTCTTGAGCAGTGACGTTGGGCGATCCTATCAACTCACTGGTGTGGAGCAACCCCTCGATCCCCGGCTCCAATTCGATGAATGCCCCGATCTCGGCCACGCGCGTGACCCGGCCTTCAACGAGCTGGTTCGCTCTGTATCGCTCCTCGACCGTGTCCCACGGGTCCTCCAGGGTCTGCTTGATACTCAAGCCAATGCGTTCCCTGGAACGGTCCACTTCCAGCACGACGACCTCGACCTCGTCCCCTACCTGAACTATCTCCCGGGGGTCATCGACGTGCCGCCAGGCCAGCTCGGAGACGTGGACCAGGCCATCCATTCCACCCAGGTCAACGAAGGCACCAAAGTTGGTGATACTAGAGACGATGCCATGCCGGCGCTGCCCCACCTGTAGCTCTTCCAGCAACTGTCTTTTGCGCATCCGCTGCCACGAGCGGTACGCCTGGCGCTGGGAGAAAATCAGCCGCCGTTCGTTCCGGTTCACCTCGATAGCGCGCAGCCCGATCTTTTGGCCGACCATAGCGGCCAGACGGTCACGCCGCTCCGGGTCCCGCAGGCCGCGGGGGAGCCCGACGACATGGGAGAGGGGGATGAAACCACGGATGCGGCCGAACTGGACCGTCAGCCCACCTCTGTTGTAGCCGGTGATCTCGGTCTCATAGATCTCACCGCTTTCCAGTAGCTGTTCCGCCTTGATCCAATCCTTCTCCAACCTGGCGCGGTAGAGCGAGAGCTCGACGTATCCGTCCTGATCTCGGGTGTTGACGACCATCACCGGGACCTCGTCGCCAGCGACGATCTCTTGTTCCTCGGCTTCCTCCATCTGGCGCAGGTCCCGGATGGGGACAAACCCCTCTCTCTTGAGTCCGATGTCCACCAGGGCTCCTTCTTCACTGATCTCGATGATCCGCCCCAAGCGGACGTCGCCTCGCTTGGCGACGCACTGGGCTTGTTCTTCGAGGTGTTTTGCCAGAAGACTCTCCATATCCGGCTCGGACTGCGGTTCTGCCTGGGATTCGGAATAGGGTTCCGGTTCCATTTATAGCCTTCTCCTCAATTGGAATACCTGCGCCACAAACGACAGCCCGGCCGCGCTCGGGCTTGATGCTGCCGCTCGCGATGCCGGGCCAGGGCAATCACCCTTCATCGGTTCATCTCTTTAACGTGTCTCGCTGCGCCTCCTCTAAAAGTCGGCCTCAACAGCAGGGACGATCCGACGTACCGTGTACGCGGGGCAGGTATCTCCAGATGTCGTCATTATTCTATCACGTCGTGGGGGAAAGTCAAATGGGAGACCGTTTCGGTTTGATAGCAGGCTTGGTGCTCACGGGTGCACGAAAGAT
>JAOZPF010000212.1 GCA_029932895.1 Anaerolineae bacterium
CAGCTCGCGGAAGAGGCGGCGCTGTTCAGCGCTGAGGGTCTTGGGAATCTCGACCCGCACCAGGACCAATAGGTCGCCCCGACCATTGTGCCGCAGGTGAGGAACCCCCCGTCCGCGCAGGCGGAATATGGCCCCGCTCTGGGTGGCGGGAGGAATTTTGAACTTTTCCTCTTCCTCCAGCGTGGGGATAGTGATCTCGGTGCCCAACGCGGCCTGGGCGACGTTGATGTTCACTTCCAAGATCAGGTCGTCGCCGCGACGGCGAAAGTAGGGGTGCGGCTCGACCTTGAGGATCACATAGAGATTCCCCGGCGTGCCGCCGTGCTCGCCTGGTTCGCCCTCGCCAGCCAGCCGCACCCGCGTGCCCGATTCGACGCCAGCGGGGATGTTCACCGTGAGCTTGCGTGTTCCAGTGACCCTACCGCTGCCACCACAGTTGCGGCAGGGGATGGGGATGGTCTCTCCCTCACCCCGGCAGACCGGGCAGGTGGTCACGTTGACGAAGGAACCCAGCAGAGATTGTTGGACCCGCCGCACCTGGCCCGTGCCGTTGCACTCGCTACAGCGGACGGGGGTGGTCCCTGGTTCGGCGCGGCTGCCGCCGCACTCGGGGCAGACCTCCATGCGGGTGATCTCGATCTCTTTCTGGCAGCCAAAGACGGCCTCCTCGAAAGTGAGCTGGAGGTCATAGCGCAGGTCAGCGCCGCGGCGGGGACCGCGCCGCCGGCTGGTGCGAAAGCCGAATCCACCCAGGCCGCCAAAGACCTCTTCAAAGATGTCAAAGGGGTCGCGAAAGCCAAAGTCGAAGCCAATGCCGCCAACGCCAGGTCCGGCATGGCCAAAGCGGTCGTAAGCACGCCGCTTCTCGGGGTCGGAGAGGATCTGGTAAGCTTCGTTGATCTCTTTGAAACGCGCCTCGGCATCGGGAGCGTTCGAGACATCCGGGTGGTACTGGCGGGCCAGCTTGCGATAGGCCCGTTTGATCTCGTCGGGCGTAGCCGAACGCTCGACCCCCAATACCTCGTAATAATCCCGTCTGGTACTCATTCACCGCCCCCCGCAGCCAGAGACGCGCCGAGCTGTGCCTCTAGCCCTCGCTAAAGTCACCCTCGATCACGTCCCCCTCTGACCCGTCCGGTTCGTCGGAGGGAGGCTCTGTGGCGGGACCGGCACCCTGGTACATCTGTGCCCCGATCCCCTGCAGAGCCTCGTTCAGTTCAGTCGTGCGCTGGCGGATGAGGGCGGCGTCATCGCTGGAGCGGGCCTCGCGCACGGCCTGAATCTTGGCCTCCAGACTTTGGCGCGCATCGGCCGGGACCTGTTCGCCCATCTCGCGGAGAAACTTTTCGGCGGAATAGGCGGCGTTATCGGCCACGTTGCGCACCTCGACCAGCTCCTTCTGCCTCCGGTCCTGCTCCTGGTGTGCCTCCGCCGCCCGCACCATCTCCTCCACCTCCTCGTCGCTCAACCCGCTGGAGGGGATGATCTGCATCGACTGCGCCCGCCCCGTCGCCTTGTCCTGGGCGGAGACGTTGAGAATGCCATCGGCGTCGATATCGAAAGTGACCTCGATCTGTGGCACGCCTCGCGGCGCTGGCGGGATGCCGTCCAGAATGAAACGGCCCAGGCTCTTGTCGTCGGCAGCCATTGGCCGCTCGCCCTGCACCACGTGGATCTCCACCTGAGTCTGCCCGTCGGTGGCGGTGGAAAAGATCTGGCTCTTGCGGGTGGGAACGGTGGTGTTGCGCTCGATGAGGGGGGTGGCGACGCCGCCCAGAGTCTCGATGCTCAGGGTAAGAGGAGTGACGTCAAGGAGCAAGACATCCTTGACCTCGCCAGCCAGCACGCCGGCCTGGATCGCCGCTCCAACGCCCACCACCTCGTCGGGATTGACGCCCTTGTGCGGCTCGCGCTCAAAGAACTCGGCCACCATCTTTTGGATGGCCGGCATACGGGTCTGCCCACCCACTAGGATCACCTGGTCGATGTCGGCCGGCTTCAGGCGGGCGTCGGCCAATGCCTGCTGGCATGGCTTCAACGAGCGCTGCAGCAACCCATCGGTCAGTTGCTCCAGCTTGGCCCGTGTGAGCTTCATCTGCAAGTGCCGGGGGCCGGAGGCGTCAGCAGTGATAAAGGGCAGGTTGATCTCGGTCTCGAGCATCGAGGAGAGCTCGATCTTGGCTTTTTCCGCCGCCTCCTTGAGTCGTTGCAGCGCCTGCCGGTCCTTCCGCAGATCGATGCCCCACTCCTTCTCGAACTCGGTGGCCACATAGTCGATCACCAGTTGATCAAAGTCGTCGCCGCCGAGGAAGGTATCGCCGTTGGTCGCCTTGACCTCGAAAACCCCGTCGCCGACATCCAAGATAGAGATATCAAAAGTGCCGCCGCCCAGGTCGTAGACGGCGATGACCTCGTCCTTTCTCTCCGCCAGGCCGTAGGCGAGGGAGGAAGCGGTAGGCTCATTGATGATACGCAAGACCTCCAGCCCGGCGATCTTGCCCGCGTCCTTGGTCGCCTGACGCTGGCTGTCGTTGAAATAAGCCGGGACGGTGATGACCGCCTGAGTCACCGGTTCCCCCAGGTAGGCCTCGGCGTCGGTCTTGATCTTTTGTAGAATCATGGCCGAGACCTCTGGCGGGGAATACTCCTTCTCCTCCATCCAGACCCGAACGTCCCCGTTGGGCGCGGCGGTGACCCGGTAGGGGACCAGCTTGATCGCCCGCTGCACCTCCGGGTCGTCGAATTTGCGGCCCATAAAGCGCTTGATGGAAAATATAGTGTTCTCCGGGTTGACAACCGCCTGCCGCTTGGCGACCTGCCCCACGATCCGCTCACCGGTCTTGGGGTTTACCGCCACCACAGAGGGAAAGAGCCGCCCTCCCTCGGCGCTGGGGATGACGACTGGTTCACCCCCCATCATCACTGCACAGACCGAGTTCGTCGTGCCCAGGTCAATGCCGATCACTTTTGACATAGTTCTCCTTCAAGTCCGAGGTCTGAAATCCAAGGTCCGAGGTCATTGCCGGGCCTCGGTGTCTCGGTTCTCATCCCCACCTGTATCGGCGGTGGGTTCCCCATCCGACTCTGGCTCTTCCGGCGCAGTTGGTCCTTCTATTGCTGATTCCTCTGGCGCAACGGGTTCCTCTTTCACCGCCGGGCGCTCCGGCGCGCGGGCTACCCGCACCAGAGCGGGACGTATCACCCGGTCACCCAGCTTGTAGCCGCGCTGGATCTCGCCGATGATCTGCCCCTCCTCGAACCCCTCGACCAACTCGTGGGTCACGGCCTCGTGATAGAGGGGGTCGAACGTCTTGCCCTCCGCCTCGATTCGCTCCACCCCTTCCGACTCGAGCAATACCTCCAGCTTGCGCTGGATGAGCAGGATACCCTCGATCCAGGTGAGGTTCCGCAGGCCCGTAGGAAGGGTCTGCACCGCCCGCTCCAGATCGTCCAACAGGGGCAGGAGCTTGGCGATGAGCGCGGCGTTGCTCAACCGGACCTGTTGCCGCCGCTCGGCTTCCTGCCGTTTGCGGTAATTGGCGAACTCGGCCTGCGAGCGCTGCCATCCGTCCAGGTACTCGGCTGCCTGGGTTTTGGCCTCCTCCAGCTCCTTTTGCAATTGCTCCAACTCAACAGCGGCCGTTTCCTCCGCGGCCGTCGTCTCTGCGTCGCTCTCTTCCTGACCTGTTTGCTCCATTTTCTTCTTTTTGCTCATCTTGACTGTTTCCCCTCGTTATATTCCTCGCCGAACCGCGCCCAGTCACACCTGGTGCTGGACCATATCCGGCGGCAGCAGTTTTCCGCGCCAGCATCGCCCATCTGCGGCGATGCAGCGGCGGTCACACCCGTTCTGCCGGAGGGAATGGCTCGGCACCGGTCACAAAGGCATCGTGGACCAGGTCGGAGAGCAGCCCAGCCACATAGCGGACGGCGGAGATAGCCCGGTCATACCCCATCCGAGTGGGACCCACGACGCCAAGAGCGCCAGTCGCCAGACCGGCGACGCCGTACCGGCTGAGGACCAGGCTACAGGCTTGCAGTTCGTCAAAGCGGCCCTCGCCGCCGATCATCACCTGCACACTGCCAACGGTCGGCCCCAGGGCGTCAGCCAGGACAGCCTCCAGGTAGCTTCGCTCCTCGATGACGCGCAGCACCCCTCGCGTGCGCGATCCCTCGGTAAACTCGGGCTCCTGCAGCAGAGCGCTCAACCCGTCGTGGTAGACCGCGGCGCCAGCGCTGTCGGCCCGGCGCATCATCTCTACCGCAAGCTGGGCGATGTCGGTCTCCAGAGGGGGAAGCCCCGGAAGACGCGGCTCGATCTCGGCGGCGGTGAGCCCAGTACAGAGCTGATTCAGTCGGTCGGCCGCCTCGCTGAGGACCGCCTGAGATAACATGTCAGGCAGGGTCAGCATCTGCTGCTTGATCAGACCACCCTGCAACACCATGACCAGCAATACCAGGCGGCCCTGAATCGAGACAAGTTGCAACTGGCGATAGCGGGCCTGTGTGGCCCGTGGGGCTGTGACCACGGCGGCATTGTTAGTGGTGCGGGCCAGAACCGACGCCGCCAGGGGCATCCACTCGTCTATGTCGCGGCGGATCTGCTGGAATTGGTGAGCGATGGTGCGCCGCTCCGGCGACGGCAGCTCTGTCTCCCGCAATAGCCGCTCGACAAAATAACGATACCCCTGGTCCGTCGGCACCCGCCCCGCCGAAGTGTGAGGATGGGTCAGGTAACCCTGCTCCTCCAACCAGGCCATCTCGTTACGGACAGTGGCTGGGCTGACGTTGAGACCGTACTGCTCCACCAGGGCACGGGAACCGACCGGCACAGCGGTGCGCACAAACTCACGCACCACCAGCCCCAGAACCATCTGCCGGCGTGGAGTCAGCTCCTCCATAAATAACACACCCCTAGATCAGTTTGGCACTCGCGCACCGAGAGTGCTAAAAACGCTGTATCATGGTATCACAGGGAGAAAAATCTGTCAAGAAGACGTCTGCGGCGGTGTATTTCACTTGAGGGCGGGTTGCCCGGCAGGGGAGACGCCAAGATGGGGAGACGCCGAGCCCGTAGCTTGTAGCACGGCGTCTGGAATACAGGCTTTAGCCGGGTTGAGGAGTCCAGGCTCCAATGGGAAGCCAAGTACCCCGGC
>JAOZPF010000213.1 GCA_029932895.1 Anaerolineae bacterium
TCGACCCGGCCAAGGTGACCAAGGGCGCGATCGAGAACGCCGCTTCCATTGCGGCGATGGTCCTCTCCACCGAGGCGCTCATCACCGACATCCCGGAGGAGGAAAAGCCGGCGACTCCGCCGATGCCAGAGTACTAGCCCCTACCGGGGTATACGACAAGCCGGGCGTTTTGACGCCCGGCTTTTTCATAAGGTAACCGCTCGAGCCGGTGCGGCAACCCCGCCGCAGGTGATCGCGGCCGCCAGCCAACTTCTAGCCCAAGTGCCCCCCTGCCCAGGGTGCATCTCACTTTGGGGACAAATTGGGAGAATAGTCCGTAGATCGCGCTTGCGCAAGCCCTTGGAGGGTTATACCTGCAAATGCTCGTTGAAAAGTTACCCTTGAGTAGCATAGGGGTTCGTGCCCGTGGACGGCCACAAGACGGCCACAAGACGGCCACAAGGGCCTATGCTACGGGCACGAACCGGCTAAAGCCTATATTCCATAGAGACGTCGCGCTACAAGCGTGACCTCCAAGCTACGGGCTCGGCGTCTCCCCTGCCGGGCAGCCCGCCCCAAAAGTGAAATACACCCCGGGGAAGCGGGTGTGCACCCAGATCACTTTCACCTTCACCGCCACGCACGGCGGCGACTATGGCGATGTGGTCACCAACACCGCCGCGTACAGCAGCACGTCCGCACTTGCTGCCAGCGCCATTTTCAACGTCTACCTTCCTGCCTCCGACCTGGTGATTCACAAGGTCGTCACGCCCGTATCCACCAGTCCCCGCCAGCTCATCACCTACACGCTGACCTTTTCCAACGGTGGCGACATCACCGCCACCGGTGTGGTCATCACCGACACGATCCCGTCTAGCGTGACGGATACCAGCGTTGTGTATAGCAGCGTCGCCATCACGCCAGTGAGCGGGACGCGCTATGTCTGGGACGTGGAGAACCTGGAACCGGACCAGGAGGGCGTCATCGTCGTCGCCGGCATCCTCAGGCCTCTGTTGCCGTCGGGCACATTCACCAACACCGTCACCATCGGCACGGTGACAGTCGAGACCAATCCCGCGAACAACGGCGACTCGGCCGGCGTGACGGTCTGGGCGCGGTATGTGTTTCTGCCGCTGGCGTGCAGGGACTGGCCCTAGTATGGTTTGAAGGATACAGTGTCTCAGGATGTGGGGCAAGTCGCCGGACTTGGCCCGTCCCGCAAGCCAGCGGCTTGCGCCACAGTGTGGGCAGCAGGCGCACGCCGGTCTGCCCAGTTGACCCCGACGTTCACCGGCTCCCGCTCATCTCCCGCACCATCCTGTACTTGACCGCCTCAAAGTAGGCCATCAGCAGGCTGAGCCGCAGCCCGTGCAATCCGTCCCGCACGCCCCGCAGGGTCACAAAACGGTACCAGAAATGGCGCACCGCCTGGGTGTAGGGGGTGACGAGGCGGGGACGCACGCCCTGCTCCAGCAGAATGCGGGCGTCGATCGCGGTATATCTCTTTTGGCGGGCGATAAAGTCGGCCAGATCGACATAGTTGTGGTGAATCAGGGGATGCTCCAGGTATCCCTCTGGTCCATCAGCGATGGCTACCTCGTGCACCGGCCGCTCCCAACGTACCCGTCCCCGCCGTAGCAGCCGCGCCTGGTAGTCCGGGTACCACCCGGCCCCCAGGGTGAGCCGGCCAAAGATATAGTTGTGGCGCGGTACCCACCACAGTGCCTCTTCTCCCTCCGCCGCCACCACGCTCTCCACCTCCGCTGCCAGCGGGGCCGTGACCCGCTCGTCGGCGTCGACGAACAGAATCCACTCTGCCTCCACCCTCTCCAGCGCGTCGTTGTGGAATTGGGCGAAATTATCAAAGTGGCGTTCCACCACCTCCGCCCCCACCCCCCGCGCCAGCTCCGCCGTCCGGTCGGTGGTGCGAGAATCCAGCCACACAACGCGCCGGTCGGCCCAGGACAGGCTCTCCAGGCAGGCGACGATCTCGTCCTCCTCGTCGCGGGCGGGGACGATGGCAGCGAGACGGTGAGCTGGTTGGTCGTTCATAGGCGCAGCACGGAGCGGCATCCGTCCAGGCGGGCGGTCAGTTCACCGCTGTCGATCTCGCCGCGGCGATGGGCCGCGCGCGCCTGGTGCATTTTCCATCTCATTCCCCAGCGCACAAGCCGGCGGGCCAGGCGACGCTTCAACGGCGAGTAATGCTTCTCGAAAAGGCGCAGCCGGCTCCGCCACAGCGCGACAAAGGAGGCGACGCGGATTTGGGCCGTACTTCTCCCGGCATGATGCACCACGCGGGCCGATGGGACGTAGTAAGCTCGCCAGCCAGCCTTGCGCATTCGCCAGCACCAGTCGATCTCTTCGCAGTACATCCAAAACCCCTCGTCCAGCAGCCCCACCTCTGCCACCGCCTCCGCCCGCACCATCATCGCCGCCCCCAGGGGGTGGTCGATTGGGAAAGGTGTCTTCCCTTCCACCAGCCGGCGCGGGTAGCGACCGTTGAGCGGGGTGTCGTAGAGCCGGGCCGGCAGGGGAAAAAGCTCGAACAGCAACTGGGTCAGGCCGGGAAAGCGGAACGCGCCATGTTGTAGTGCGCCATCGGGATAGTAAAGCCCGGCCCCCACTACACTCGCTCGCGGGTGGGAGCGCAGGGCGGCGAGGAGTGCCGCCGTCGCGCCGGGCTGCACCTCCGTATCGGGGTTCAGAAGCCAGATGTACTGCGTGTTGCGGAGGGCGATGATCTTGCGGAGGGCGGTGTTGTTGCCGGCGGCGAATCCCAGGTTTTCCCTACTGGCGATGAGGCGGACGGTGGGGAACTGAGCCGCCACCATCTCTGGCGTGCCGTCGCTGGATGCATTGTCCACCACCCAGACCTGGGCCTCCAGCCCGGAGCGGTCCAAATCGGTCAGGAGGGAGCGCAGGCAGCCGGTCAGCAGCTCGCGCACGTTCCAACTGACGATGACGACGGCCAGGTCAGACATCCCGCTCCTGCTGGTGGTGGAGTAGCCGGACCAGTGTCAGGCCGGTTGCTGTCTTCCGCGGCGCACCAAACGTTTCCAGAGTCAGAAGAGGCTCCACGACCTACTCCACCAGGGTGAGGCAAGTGGGGGGCCGGGTGTAAAACCGGTCAATCACCAGCGACGCCCCGACGAGAGGGGCGATGCCCGGGAATGACCCCGCGACACGGGTCCCGATCCACCAGCCAGCCCGGCTCCATACCTCCTCGTTCCCCTGTCTACTTGTTCCTTCTTTCCTCGCTCCTCGTCCACTTGCTACACAAACCGCTTGCGAATCTCGGCGCTCACATTGTCCAAGATCGCCACAGTGATGGCGATAAACCAGACCGCCACGCCAGCCGAGCGATAGTCCAGCAACCGCATGTACTGGATCAGCAGAAAGCCGATGCCGCCGCCGCCTACCATGCCGATGATGGTGGACATACGGACGTTGATGTCCCAGCGGTAGATGGAGAAAGAGACGAACGGCGGGATCATCTGCGGCACCACGGCGTACATAATGGTCTGCAGTCCGGTCGCGCCAGTGGCCTGGATTGCCTCGATGGGTCCGGGGTCAATGGACTCGATAGCCTCGGAGTAGAGTTTGCCCAGCGCAGCGACCGAGTGTATCGTCAGGGCGAGTATGCCGGCAAAGGGGCCCAACCCCACCACGATGAGGGCGATGATGGCCCAGATCATTGGCTCGATGGAGCGGACGATGTTCATAATGGTGCGGGTGAGGTAGTAGATGAATACCGTAAAGATCGAGCCGGACATCAAGTTCCGCGCCGCCAGGAAACTGACAGGGATGGCGAGGATGATGCCAAAAAATGTCGCCATCATGCCCATAAAGATGGTCTCGACCATGCGCCCGACGGCGAGCCGCAGTGGCTCGCCGATCACCACCGGGCCCATCTCTGCAGCTTGCCGCGCCTCGATGCGGTGCATCTGCCGCCCTTGGGCGCTGGGCGGAACGAGGCGGTAGGGCATGATCACTTCCGCCTGAAACGCGCCCTGGTCATCGGTCTGCACCGTGATGTACTCTCCTTCCTGGCGCACCCAGAACTCGTTGCCGATGGGGTCCACCCACCAGACCTGGATATCGGTGTTTGGGGCAAAACCGTGCCCCGAGAGAGAGTGTGGTGCCCGGGATGATCTCGTTGTTCTCGTCCAATGAAGAAAGCTCGCCGCAGGTGGGTTCGGCCATCACGTATGGCTGACCTTCCACCTCCTCCGGTGGAGGCGGGGGGTTGTCATCGCAGGGAACCAGGATGTCGGCCCCGGCGCTGATGAACTCGGTCTCCCGGGTGAACGCCACTTTCCATGGCCAGAGGACCTGAGAGAGGGGTGGGCCGGCCTCTGGCAGTTCCGTCACCAGTTTGTAGGGATCGATCCCGCCGATCTGCCAACCCAACACGAAAAAGATCAGGATAATTAGAGCGAAAATGCCGATCCCGCCCTCCCGTTCCGGCTGGGCTTGCCGATAGGCATCCCACGCTATCCACAGCCAGAGGGCCAGGACACCGACCAGCACCAGGCCGATGAAAAAGGGCTGCCGCTGGAGTGCCTTGCTGAACGTTGCCCATATTCCCACCTCGCGGTGCGCCGCCTCGCGTACGCGCCAGGCCAGCAGGCCGATGATGCTGACCATCGAGCCCAGCATAATCAGCCCGCGCTGCACCCGCCGGGCCAGCACCTGGCCCAGGCCGGGGAGAATTAGCGAGATGACACCGGCCAAAGGTGCGGGGACAAGACTGGGAGGACGCTCCGTCTGACCAGGTATCTGCTTCTTCTGTGCATCTGCCATGTTGTTATCCTCCTACCGTGCCTTCCAGGGCCCCACCAACTCGCTCCGCCTCCGCGCCATAGATCTCTTTGAACTCGTCCTCCGTCATCCGGCGGACGTCCTCACGGGTGCCCCGATAGACTATCTCTCCATCCCGCAGGCCGATCACCCGCGTGGCATACCGCTGCACCAGGTCCAGATAGTGCAGGCTACAGAGGATGGTGATATCTTCCTCCTGGTTGAGTTCTTCCAGCCGTTCCAAGATGGAGTGAGCCAGCACGGGGTCCAGGCTGGCCACCGGTTCGTCGGCCAGGATCATGCGGGGTTGCTGCATCAGCGCGCGGGCGATTCCTACCCGTTGTTGCTGCCCGCCGCTCAGTTCG
>JAOZPF010000214.1 GCA_029932895.1 Anaerolineae bacterium
GAGACGGGCCAGGAAGCGGTGGGCGCGCATAGGGCGGGTGAGGAGGAGCAGCACCAGGCAGAGGAGCGCAGTGACAACCACCAGCGCCGCGCCTCCCCAGATGATTCGACGCCGCGAAAGAGAGGTGACGCTCCTGAGCATCCGGGAAGCAGCTTTGCCAGCCCGCTGCAGGAAGTTGCGGCGGAAAGAAATTGGTGGTGACGGTTCGAGAGCCGCGCGCAAGGATCGGCCAAGGTCACCGGCCGTCTGGTAGCGGTCGTCAGGCTCTTTGGACAGTGCCTTGAGGATCACCCGCTCCACCGCCTCCGGCAGGTCGGGTCGCACAGAGCGAGGCGGGGGAAGCGGCGCGGTGATGTGCTTGAGGATGACGGCGTAGGGGGTGTCAGCATCGAAGGGAACGCGGCCGGTGCAGAGGCGGTAGAGCAGCACCCCCAGGGAATAGATGTCGGAGCGGACGTCGCCCGGCTCGCCGCGACACTGCTCCGGCGACATATAGGCCGGGGTACCCAACGTGCCGCCGCTCTCGGTGATGACCGTGGCGTCCACCATCCGGGCGATGCCAAAGTCGGTCAGCACCGGCCGCCCGTCAGTGGTGATGATCACGTTGGAAGGTTTGAGATCACGGTGCACCAGCCCATTACGGTGGGCGTGGTCCAGTGCGTCGGCCAACGCGCTCACGATGCGGACCACCTCTTCCAGCTCCATCAGCCCTCCGTGACAATTTAGCTCGCGCAATTGTTCCTTGAGGCTGATCCCCTCCAGGTGTTCCATCACAAGAAAAGCCAATTCCCCCTCGGCGCCGAAATCATAGACGCGGACGATGTGGGGGTGCTCAAGGGCAGCGACGGCGCGGGCCTCCCGCCGGAAACGGGCGGTGAACTCCTCGTCGCCGGTCAGGTGGGGATGCAGGAGTTTGACAGCCACGTACCGGTCCAGATCGGGGTCATAAGCCCTATAAACCTGGGCCATGCCCCCCTGGCCCAACTTTTCCACCAGGCGGTACTTGCCCAGCATCTCGCCGGTAAGGTCAAATACCCCACGCGTCATCTCTACCTACGCCTCCTCTCTCGACGAGAGCGGTGCCAGCACCTCCTGAACCTCAGCGGCAGTCTGGTACCGCTCATTCGGGTCCTTGGCCAGCATCTTGAGCACCACCGCCTCCAACTCGACGGGAACATCGGGATTCAATTCCCGCGGCAAGGGAGGAGGCTCGTTGACATGCGCGTAGGCGACGGTCAGCGGGTTATCTCCCGAAAATGGCGTCTGTCCGGTGAGACATTCGAACAGCACTACGCCCAGGGAATAGAGGTCTGAGCGCGGGTCCATCTCACCCCCCTCGACCTGTTCCGGCGGCATATAGGCAGGGGTTCCCGCGACAAACTGCCCCAGCCCGACCGTCTTTTGAATCACACTGGGGGTAGAGGGAACGCCGAAATCGGTCAGCTTGGGATTGTCATTCCCGTCAAAAAGAATAGAGGAGGGCTTGATATCGCGGTGGATAATGCCGTGACGATGGACATATCCCAGACCGTCCAGGACCGGCAGCGCCAGCTCTACCGTCTCCTGCGGCGACAACCGCCCCTTGTCCACAATCCGCCGCCGCAGGTCGCCAAAGACACCCAGTGTCAGCGGCGTCTTGGTGCCCTCGTGGGTGATGATCTCTCTCAGGCCCTGAACGTAGGACTCGAAATCGAGATAGTCCTGGGAAGCGGGCTGGTCATCCAGGATAGGCGAAAGCTGTACGTCCTCCATCATCTCGCTTCCCTCCCCCTTACTCGCCGAGGGCTTTTTGTGCTGCCGCCAACCCCACACCAGGCTCGAACGAATAGCCAGCCCAGGCCAATCCCCGCTCGATAGCTCCCACCGTCGCCAGCACATCGGATGCACTCACCGCCCCCATGTGGCCGATGCGGAAGTAACGCTCCCTGATGGCGGGGTGGAGGCCGCCAGCCAGGACTACTCCCGCATCCTTGATCGCCCCCAACACCGTCCGCTCCACCCCTGCCGGGTAGTACGGCGCGGTGAGGGTGACGGCTGTTCTCTCGGCGCTGAGCGGCACCTGCTCCATCCCCAGGGCGGTCACCGCCGCCTTGACCGCCCTGCTCACGCGGCGGTGGCGGGCGAAGCGGGCCATCATTCCCTCTGCCAGAATCTGACCGAGGCTCACGTTCAAGGCCCAGATCAGGTTGACCGGCGGCGTGCCAAAGTAGCTGGGGCGGCGGGCCTCGTAGGCCTCCATAATCGGCAACCAGTTGGTCCAATCAGCATAATAGTTGCCCACCGGGGTCTGGCGCTGGCGGAATGCTTCCATTGCCCGCGGGCCGGCCACCAGCAGGGCCAGGCCCGGCGGCACGCCGATGGCCTTCTGCGAAGCAGTGAGAGCCAGGTCGATTCCCCACTCCTCCTGACGCATCTCTGCGCCAGCCACCGCGCACACTCCATCCACAACCACCAGTACGCCGGTCTCGCGCCCCAGCGCCGCCAACGACCTCACATCGGCGGCCACGGCGGTGGAGGTGTCAACGTGGGTAACGGTCATCAGCTTGAAGTCACCACGCCCGAGCGCGGCAGCGACCGCTTCCAGTTCCGGCGCGTCGCCGATGGCTGGAGCCCGCACCTGAGTCACCTCTGCGCCGTACCGCTCTAGGATAGCAGCGAAGCGGTCGCCAAAGAGACCGGTGTTGACCACCAGGGCTTTATCCCCCGGCTCCACCAAGTTGGCCGCCGCGACGTCCATCGCCAGCGTGCCCGAGCCAGCGATGACAAAGGGTTGACCGTGGGGGCAGAAAAAGACCTCCCGCAACCGTTCCAGCGCCTGCCCAAAGCTCTCGACAAAGTCGGGGGCCACGTGACTGGTGGTAGCCATTCCCATCGCCCGCAACACCTCAGGGGTGAACTCGATGGGGCCAGGTATCATCAGTAGTTTTCTACCCTTCATCCCCCTACCCTCCTCCTACCGGCGGAAAGATACCCAGCTCGTCCCCATCGGCCAATGTATGGTCGTCGCCCCGGACGATGCCATTGACAAAGACGGTTTTGACCTGGTCGGCGGGGAGCCGCAAACGTTCCACCAACTGACCAACCGTCGCCCCATATGGCAGTTCCACCGGCATCGCCTCACCCAGGCCGAACTTGGGGTAGTGGCGACGCAGCGTGGCAAATAGCTTGACCAGCACATTGATCGAGGATTTGGCACTCTCTCCCATCTGCTCCTCCTTGTGCTCTTGCCAACGAGTATAGCGAGAAAGGCGAGGCTGTCAAACTCGCCGGCCGTCGAAGGGGAGAAATTCCAATGGGGATGAAGCTAATGGCAGACTAACGATAGCCGCCGGGTCGCAGGACCCGGCGGCTATCTCCACGCACCCGTGACTACTCGCCGAACACGGCGTCCAGCGTCTCGTCCGGCACGTCCCAGACGACATCGTGGGGCGGGAGTTTCTCGTACTTCATGAACTCGGGGAGCCGGTCGTCGGCCGGGGTGAAGCCCGCCGCCCGGTTAAAGGCCAACTCCTTGTCCAGAATCTCCTTGCCAATGCGGGTCACGTCGTCCCCCGTCCAATTCGTGCCCAGGAGACCGTTGCACTCCTCGACCATCCCTTCAAAGCCGCTGGCGATGTCAAGAATGGCAAAGGCGATAAAGAGGCAGTGACCGGTAGAGTCGATGAAGGCGGTGGTGTACTGGAAGGCACGCACCAGATCCGCCTTGTCTCTGTCGAACTGATCCAGGTCGCCGCCGCAGGCCAAGAGTTCGGGGGCGATGGTGTAGCCGGAGGTATGGTCGGCGCCCATCGTGCTGATAGCATAGGTCATGCCGATACCCTTGATGGCGCGGGGCTCGTAGGCGGGCATATTTTGCCCCTTGACGCCGGGCACACGCACGATGCCAAAAGCCTTGCCCGTCGTCGCCGCGCCCTGGCCCAGGATGCGGCCCAGCGGGGTGCCCTTGCCGATCTCCTCCATCAGCTCGATAGCCCTCTTGCCATCGCCGAATTCGGCCAGCCCAGCCTCCATCGCTATGGCGATGGTGCCGCCGGCCTCGATGGTGTCCATCCCATAGTCGTTTGCCATCCAGGTCAGCTTGCCGATCACGTCCAGGTCATCAATGCCGCAGTTAGCCCCAAAAGCCCAGGTGGTCTCGTACTCGATGACCGAGACCAATTCGGAACCATCGGGGTTGGGGATGACGTTGGAGCACTGGATGACGCAGCCGGGATGGCAGGGATGACCCATCCTGCCGACGCCGCCACGGGTCTCACAGTACTCGGCCATCGCCTCGCCCGAGATCTTGGCCGCGCCCTCAAAGCGGCCCGTGCGGAAGTTGTGCGTGGGCAGGCCGCCGGCCTCGTTGACGATATTGACCAGGACGGCGGTGCCGTACGAGTTGAGCGCGCCGCCGGGCTTGGTGATGGGGTGGCTGCGGAGTGCATCCAGCAGCTTTTTGCGCCCCTGGTCGAACAGCTCCTTGTTGGCGATCTCGACACCAGGCGCACCAGCGGCATCGACGACGATGAGCTTGAGATGCTTGGAACCCATCACCGCGCCTAACCCACCACGGCCAGAGTACCGGCTGGGCCGGTTGTCGATGTCATTGAAGCAGACACCAGAGTTGGAGTACTTGTTCTCGCCAGCGATGCCGATGCTGGCGATACCCACCTTTTGGCCGAACCGGGCAAAGAGCTGCGGGTAGATCTCGTAGAGGCCCTTGCCGACGTACTCGTCGGCGGAGAAGAACTCGGCACCATCTTTGGTGATGTGCAGCCCCCACCAACCGTCATCCTGAGGATACCCCTCGACGACGATCGCCTTGATCCCCAGCCTGGCGGTGAGCTGCGACCAGCCGGTTCCGGCGTTCGACTCCTTGATGCCGCCGGTGAGAGGGGATTTGCCCCCCACAGAGACCCGACCCGAGGTAGGGGAGTTGGTCCCGGTGACAATGCCGGGGGCAAAGACAAGCTTGTTGTTGGGCCCCAGCGGGTGACAGGTGGGATCCACCTCGTCATAAATGATGGTGGATGTGAGACCGCGGCCGCCGAGAAGTTTGTACTTCTCTGGTACGTCCTCGTAGGCGACGGTGCGGTCGGTCATATTGACACGCATGATCTTGGACATCTATACACCTCCTCAATCAAAATCAACAAAAAATAGG
>JAOZPF010000215.1 GCA_029932895.1 Anaerolineae bacterium
TACCAGGGGGCCAAACCGCGTGCTGCAGTCCATCGGAGCCAGAGTGAAGCGGGGTACCATCGCTGCCCTCCCACGAAAGGTGATTCGAGGGCAAGCATACCACCGCTCCCAGGTTCAAATAGGACGGGCATCGAATTGAACCCCCTGATTTTTGCGCAAAAATAGGGTGAGAAACAAACCGGTATTGAGGAGGACAAGACGTGAATTCGCGTTTTAGAGGTAGTACGTTCATTACTCTGCTGCTGCTAGCAGCGGCAGTCTTTGTGGTCTATAGCCTGATAAACCAGTCTCAGGAACCGACACAGGTACCGCTCAGCAGAGTGGCATCCGAGATCACATCGGGCAACGTGGAAAGCATCACCGTCACAGGGAGCCAGATTCTGCTCACACTGCGCGATGGGAGCCAGCTTCAATCGACCAAGGAGGAGGGAACGCCACTGACCGAGCAGTTACAGACCTTGGGCATCACGGGCGAGCAGCTCTCCCAGGTCGAGATCGAGGTCTCTAGCGCCACCGACTGGGCCACGCTTTTCAGCACGGGCGGCATGCTGCTGACGATCCTAGCCGTTTTCGCCCTGGGGTATTTCTTCCTGCGTCAGTTCCAGGGGGCCAACAACCAGGCCATATCTTTCGGCAAGAGCCGCGCCCGGCTCTACACCAGCGACCAACCAGCGGTCACCTTCGACGATGTGGCCGGAGTGGAGGAGGCGAAAGAAGAGCTGTGGGAGGTGGTCGAATTCCTCAAGGAGCCACAAAAGTTCATCCAGTTGGGCGCACGGATCCCCAAGGGCGTCCTGCTGATGGGCGCTCCCGGTACCGGCAAGACCCTACTGGCTAAAGCAGTCGCTGGCGAAGCGGGAGTCCCGTTCTATAGCATCTCCGGCTCCGAGTTCGTCGAGATGTTCGTCGGCGTGGGCGCGTCGCGGGTGCGCGACCTGTTCGACCAGGCCAAGCGGCACAGTCCCTGCATCGTCTTTTTGGACGAGATCGACGCCGTGGGACGACACCGGGGAGCAGGACTGGGCGGCTCCCACGACGAGCGAGAGCAGACTCTCAACCAGATTCTGGTCGAGATGGACGGCTTTAACACCGACGTCAACATCATCATTATCGCCGCCACCAACCGGCCCGACATCCTCGACCCGGCCCTCCTGCGACCAGGCCGCTTCGACCGCCGGGTGGTGTTGGATCGGCCCGACATCCGCGGCCGCGAGGCGATCCTCAAGATCCATGTCCGCGGCAAGCCACTGGCGGACGATGTGGACCTGGAGACGCTGGCCCGCTCGACCCCAGGCTTTGTGGGGGCGGACCTAGCCAACATGGTCAACGAGGCTGCTATCCTTGCCGCCCGCAGGGGCAAGCGGTTCATCAGCCAGGACGAGTTCGAGGAGGCCATCGAGCGCGTCATCGCCGGGCCGGAACGCAAGAGCCGGATCATCTCGGCCGAAGAGCGCGAGATCTATGCCTACCACGAGGCCGGTCACGCTTTGGTCGCCCACCTGCTGCCCAAGTGCGACCCGGTCCACAAGGTCTCGATCGTCGCCCGGGGAATGGCTGGCGGCTACACCATGTCGTTGCCGACAGAGGATCGGACGGTCATCACGCGTTCCAAGTTCGAGGACCAGTTGGCCTTTGCGCTGGGCGGGCGCGCGGCGGAGGAGCTGGTCTTTGGCGAGACGACCACTGGCGCGGCCAACGACCTGGAGCAGGTGACCAATATGGCCCGCGCGATGGTGACTCGCTACGGGATGAGCGAAAAGCTAGGTCCGATGACATTTGGGCAAAAAGAGGAGTTGGTCTTTTTGGGCAAAGAGATCGGCGAGCAACGGGACTATAGCGAGAACGTGGCCGAGCAGATCGATGAGGAGGTGCGTCAGATCATCCACACCGCCTACGAGACCGCCCGGCAGCAGTTGATCGAGCACCGCGCCCAACTCGACGCCGTGGCAAAAAAGCTATTGGAGGTCGAGACGCTGGAGGCGGACGAGTTCATAGCCGTGGTCGAGGGCCGCGAGCTGCCAAAGGAACCAAGCCCCGGCGGCGTCACTACTCCCAACACCACAGGGGGCAAAAAGCGGCCCTCCTCCACGTCAAGCCCCACGCTGGAAAGGCCGCCCCAACCAGCGCCAGCCTAGGACATAGGATAAAAGGACCGCGGAGGTCCAAGACCTCCGCGGCTTTTTTTTACCCGGCTTTCGCCGCCCGCTCCCGCTCTTCGGCGACAAGCATCCGCCGCAGCGTCTTGCCCACAAACGTCTTGGGCAACTCCTCCCTGAACTCGACATAGCGGGGGTACTTGTACTTGGCTAATTGCCCCTTCGACCACTCGATGATCTCTTCCTCGGTGGCCGTCTCGCCCGGCTTGAGTACGATCCAGGCTTTGACCGTCTCGCCACGATAGGGATCGGGGACGCCAGCCACAGCGACCTCAAGGACCTTGGGGTGCAGCTTGAGCGCCTCCTCCACCTCGCGCGGGTAGACATTGTAGCCACCGCAGATGATCATGTCCTTCTTGCGGTCCACAATGTAAAAGTAGCCGTCCTCATCCATCTTGGCAATGTCCCCAGTGAACAGCCAGACGTTGCCATCGGAGAGCTTGCGCAGCGCGTTGGCCGTCTCGGTGGGCATCTGCCAGTACCCCTTGAAAACCTGCGGACCACGGATGATCAGCTCTCCCTCCTCGCCGATGTCCAGGAACCGCTGCCCCGTATCCAGATCGACAACGGCCGCGTCTACATCCGGCAAGGGCAGCCCAATGCTCCCCTCGCGGTTCTCGCCGAGCATCGGGTTACAGTGAGTGGCGGTGGGAGCTTCGCTCAGCCCAAACCCCTCCCGCAGGTTGCCGCCGGTCAGCTCCTCAAAACGGGTCTGGGTCTCGCGCATAAGCGGCGCCGAACCACTGATGCAGGCACGGATGGAACGGATATCGACCTTACCCTCCACCACTTTGGGGTGATAGTTGATGGCGTTGTACATCGTGGGCACGCCGGGAAAGACGCTGGGACGGTACTTGTTGATGCTCCCCAGCACGTCGTCCATGTCCCGTGGATTGGGGATGAGGATGAGCGTGGCCGCCGACGCCAGCCCGTACCACATCGCAGCAACCATGCCATAGACGTGGAAAAGGGGCAGGGCCACAAGGACCACTTCATCGGCCTCTTTCATATCGGGGAGCCAGTTCTTGATCTGCAAAGCGTTGGCGACCAGGTTCCAGTGGGTAGCCATCGCCCCTTTGGCAATCCCGGTGGTCCCGCCGGTATACTGAAAGATGGCGACATCCTCACGAGGATTGATCGCCACCGCCGGGCGCTCGGCCGGGGAGGCGCTGGAGAGCACGTCCTGGAACCAGTGGTCGCCAGGAGCCAACTCCACCCGGTGCCCCTGCTTCTTCTCCATCAAGAGCGTAAAGAGCAGCTTGAGGAACGGAGGGAAATATTCCTTGATGTTGGTGGCAATGACCCGCTTGACCTTGGTCTCGGCCTGAATCTGCTTGACCACGGGGTAGAGCGAGGTCATCACGACGATCGTCTCCGCCCCGCAGTCGTTGAGCTGGTGGGCCAGCTCCGGCGGCGCGTAAAGGGGATTGCAGGCGACGACGATGCCCCCGACTTTGAGCACGCCAAGGTAAGAGATCACAAATTGGGGACAGTTGGCCATCAACAGAGCTACCCGGTCCCCCTTCTCCACCCCCATCTTGGACAAGGCCGCCGCCATACGGTCGGACAGCTCGTTCAACTCCCGGTACGTGACCTTGCCCCCTTTCATCACCAGGGCCACGTGGTCCGGGTACTTGCTGGCCGCCTCCTCGACAAAGTGGTACAGGGGAACGTCGGGGTAGTCGATATGATGAGGAACCTGCGCATCATATCGCTCGAGCCACGGTCGCTTTATCTCTGCCATAATTGATTAACCTCCTCCCGGCAAGATTGATGGGAAATGAGCGTTCAATCCGCTCTCCCAACGACAACCAACCCAGGCATCCCCATGGGATGCCGGCTAACCCTCGATAGCGGCGATAGCATCAGCGGGGGATATCTCCCCATAGGCAACCTGCATCAGCCCCGGCAGGTACCGGTCCATCGTCAATACGTTGACATAGACAAGCTGCCGCACCAACGGTATGCTCAACCGATCCCCCTCGACATCGATGCTGGTCTTGTAGCGAACCTCACCATCGTTTAGATCGAGCTCGAAATTGCCGATGAGCATGCCATAATTGGCGCGGGTGAGGAATTCGGCCACCGCCTGGCGGCGCGGTTCCGGGACGTAGGTCTCTAACACGGAGTAAAAGATAAACTGTTGCTGCTCCTCCCGGACCTGAGCGTAGCAGCGCCAGGAGCCATTGTCGCCGCGGAAGCGGGTGGAGATGATGGATTTTTCTTCCAGTTGTTCGTGAGGCCAGTCATCTTGTTGAAAGAAATGGCTCACGATATCCAGCATACTTTGGGACTCGACGAGCGTCGCGCTCATAAGCTCCTTTCTGCGGGGGGAATGTTCTAGAGATAGTATAGCGAGGCAAGGGGAGAATGTCAAGCGCGCGTGCCGGTTCGCGCAAAATATCGCCGCTTTCTCAAATGATGATGACACTTGCGGGAATGTTGCCAGCTTTTTTGTAACCGCCCAGGCCGGCACAGCAATCCTGCCGCTGTACCAACCACCCAACTCGCCCGGCAAAGCTCTCTGCGGGGGCTGGTTCCAGCCCACAGGGCTTGGCCTTCGAGCCTGGACGTGTTGAACATTTCCAAATCGTTGCGATAATCCCGCGCTACTCGGGCCGGTCTCTGACCGTGCCCGCTCCCTGAGGCGTGATAGGGGCAGGTCTTGCGTCTGCACCGGCAGGACAACCGTTAGGGTTGCCCCTACCTATGGGTGGGGCACGGCCAGGAGACCCCTGGCGCTGCGCTTGCGCCGGACAGGTGGGCTCCAGCGGGAGGGATTGTCAGAACGATTTGTCAATCCGCAAAACATCCAGGCGAGGCTGCGCCCCACAACCGCCGACGTTTTTACACCACTCTAACACGACCATCATCCCCCCGTAACCAGCAGCGACGAATATAGAAGCGCCAAGTAGCCGCTGCTCATCCCTCCCATATTGCACTTTAACAAATTAATCAGGTAGTAGGCCGACATAGTGCAGCAAGGCGT
>JAOZPF010000216.1 GCA_029932895.1 Anaerolineae bacterium
AGTCAACCGGCTGGAGGTGCCAATGCACGACCCCCGCGCCTTCGCCGGCATGGCTGTCACCTACGCCCTCTCTCCCCGCGGAGCGTGCCACATGGAGGGGGATATGTACGGGGTAGACACGGGGCAGGGACCAGCCATCAAACTGGGCATCACCCCCGGCGACCGCTTCGAAACGACCGCGGAGAAAGGACACATCGGAGCGCGCCAGCAGGCATGGCGCAATCTCTACAACGGGATGATCCTCTGCCAATTCCAGAACCCCGGCGTCGAGCGGATACTGGACGCCCTCAACGGGGCAACGGGGTGGGACCTGGAAACTGACGACTTGCTGACCACCGGCAAGCGCATCGTCACCCTCAAGCGCATGCTGAACTCGCAGCTTGGCCTCACCCGCGCCAACGACCGGCTGCCCGAACTGCTGATGAGGCCGCTCAAAGACGGTGGCACCGAGGGCGCGGTCCCCGACCTGGACCAGCTACTGGCTGGCGCATACGCCGAGTTCGGTTGGGACCCAAAGACGGGCATGCCCACGGAGGAGACGCTCGACGCGTTGGGGCTCTCCTAAGAGGAGGTTGCCGCAATCCTCCCCTGCCGTGCAATGAGGAGCTATCTATGCTGAAATGGTGGCAGCGCGCTGTCTTTTACCAAATCTACCCCCGCAGCTTTGCCGATAGCAATGGCGATGGGATCGGCGACCTGCAGGGCATCATCGACCACCTCGACTATCTCCGGGACCTGGGCATCGACGCCATCTGGCTCTGCCCCCATTACCCCTCCCCCCTCTACGACTGCGGGTACGACGTAGCAGATTATACCGACGTCGCTCCCGAGTACGGCACGCTGGAGACGTTCAGGCAATTCCTCGCCCAGGCCCACCAGCACGATATCCGCGTCATCCTCGACCTGGTGCTGAACCACACCTCCGACCAGCACCCCTGGTTCCTTGCCTCCCGCTCCAGCCGCGACGACCCCAAACGGGACTGGTACGTCTGGCGGGATGGTCGCGACGAGGGCCCGCCCAACAACTGGCTCTCCGCTTTCGGCGGCCCGGCCTGGGAGTACGACCCCACCACCGATCAGTACTACTATCACTACTTTTTCAAGCAGCAGCCCGACCTCAACTGGCACAACCCGCAGGTCAAAGCGGCGCTGTTCGATGCGGCGCGGTTCTGGCTGGATATGGGGGTGGATGGCTTTCGCCTCGACGCCATCGGCACGATCTTTGAACACCCGGACCTGCCCGACCACACCGCCTCCTGCTCTCAGCTAGAACTTTACGCCGCCACCCACCTCGGCGGCGCGGACCCGGACTGGGTGCAGGAGCAATGGGAGGCGATGTTCCACTACCAGGTCGATCAGCCCGAGGTCCACGAGCTGATGCGGGAGCTGCGCGCCGTGATCGACGAGTACCCCGACCGCATGCTGGTGGGAGAGACGGGGGAGGTCGCCTACTATGGCAACGGCAGCGACGAGCTCCACCTGGCCTTTAACTTTCCCCTGATGGAGACCGAGCGACTGACCCCGGCCTGGGTGCGAGCCAATCAGCAGGCACGACTGACCGCGCTGCCCCACGCCGCCTGGCCCTGTAACACCCTCGGCAATCACGATAGCTCCCGCGTCTATAGCCACTTTGGCGACGGGACACACGATGCGGAGCTGGCTCGGCTCTCGGCCGCCCTCGTACTGACCCTGCGCGGCACTCCGTTCCTCTACTATGGGGAAGAGATCGGTATGACCGACTTCCTGCTGGAAGATAGCAGCCAGTTCCGGGACGCGCTGGGCACGTGGGTGGTCGAGGCGGCACGCAGTATGGGATTGGGCCCCGCAGAGGCCACGGCCCTCGGCGCACGTTTTGGCCGCGACAAGTGCCGCACCCCGATGCAATGGTCGGGAGCAGCCAACGGCGGCTTTAGCCCCTCCACCGTCCGGACCTGGCTGCCGGTGAACCCCAACTATGCCCGCGGTATCAACGTTGCCAGCCAGATAGATGACCCTGACTCGCTGTTGAGCTTTTACCGCCGGTTGCTGCGGGTGCGCCGGGAGACAGAACCCCTCATCGAGGGCGACTATGTCTCACTACACGAAGAGAGCGGGGACTACCTGGCCTTTCTGCGCCGCATCCCCGGCGGACAGACTTGCCTGGTGATACTCAATTTCTCCCCTCACACCCACACCCTGCGCTTTGACCTGGAGCAGCAAACCGCCCAGCTCCTCTTTTCCAGCCACCCTCGCTCCCCGTCAGACCACCTCGGCGCGCTCAAAATCGCCCCTTTCGAGGTCTATGTAGCACAGGTTGGGCCAGAAGATTGAGCGGGTGAAGCGGGTTGAGCAATAGGGGCCGCACACGCTGATGCACCCGATTGAACAAGGAAGTCGCCTCCCGCATCTTGCCCCTGAAGGAGATAATATGAACCGAAAACTCGCCCTATTCGTCGTCCCGCTCGCCCTCCTGTGGCTCGCGGCATGCCAGCCCGCACCACCAGGCCCCATCCACGTCAAGGCCGACGGCAGCGGCGACTACACCGACCTGGAGACCGCGCTCCAGCACACTCCAAACGGCGGCACTGTCCTCATCGGCCCCGGCACCTTTCACCTCGAAAACCCCACTACCATCTACGGATCGGTCCACCTCCTGGGCGCAGGAGCCGAACAGACGGTGGTCGTCTCTGCGGGCGCTGACTATGTGCTCTTCTTCAACGGCGACGGCCCCTTCGATGTCCAGGGCATCACCTTCCGTCACGAGGGAAACGCCCCGGCCGACGTCGTCGTGGTGAACGGGGGCCAGATGATCTCTTTTCTCGACTGCGGTTTCACCGGAGCGGTCAGCGCCGAGAACGAGACCAGGGCCGGCCTGCGACTCCAGGGAACTACCACCGGCACTGTTCGAGGTTGCACCGCCACGGAGAACGACAACACCGGCATCTTTGTGGAGGACCAGGCGCAGCCAACGTTAGAGCAAAACACCTGCCGGGCGAACAGCAGCGTCGGGATATCGCTCATCGATGACAGCACCGCTACAGTCCGCCAGAACGTGTGCCAGGAGAACGACCTGGGCGGGATACTCGTTGCCGGGCAGGCCCGGCCGACGCTGGAGGGCAATATCTGCAACGGCAACGGGGATACCGGTATTGCCTACTTTGGCTCCACCGCTGGCGTCGCCCGACAGAACACGTGCGCGGACAACGAGCGACACGGCATCATCGTCGCCGAGAACGCCGACCCCGAGCTGATCGACAACGATTGCCACGGCAACGGCGTACTGGATGTGCTGGACGTGCGCGAGTAGGCCGCAAGCCGAACTACCATCCCGCAGGTTGTGGCAGGCCACATCGCGGGCAGAAATCACCATCTGGGGAGTTCTCCGCCCCTCTCGAACCTGCGGGAGTGAGCAGTCACAAACAGAGACTGAATTGTATGACGCCTGAACGGCTACCCGTCTTGGTCACCGGTGCGACCGGCTTTCTAGGCCACACCCTCTGCCCATACCTGGTCGAGCGGGGCCACCAACTGCGAGCACTCGTCCGCCCCAACTCCGACCACCGTTTCCTGACCTCCCTGGGCATCGAGTTGGCGCAGGGTGACGTGCGAGACCCGCAGGCGACAGCCAAAGCGGCGCGAGGCTGCCGGGCGGTGATCCACGCCGCCGGCAAGTTCCGCTTTTGGGGAGAGCGGGAAGAGTTCTTTGCCGTGAACGTCGCGGGCACCCGCAACCTGCTGCGGGCAGCCCGGCAAGCGGACGCGGAGCGGTTCGTCTACATCTCCACCGTCGCCGTCATCGGACGGCCTCCGGCAGGGACGACCATCACCGAGGAAACTCCCTGTCACCCTCAGGATGCCTACCAAGAGAGTAAATTGGCAGCGGAGCGGCTCTCCCTGACCTATGGACGCGAACAGCACCTGCCCGTGATCGTCCTCCGCCCAGGAGCCTACTACGGTCCCTGGGGCCGCTATGCCTTCAACCGCCTCTTTTTCACCGACCCGCTGAAAGGGCTGCCGGTCCGGGTCCACCACGGCAGCCACACGATCTTTCCGGTCTATGTGCGAGACGTGGCGCGGGCAATAGAGCTGGCGTTGACCCACGGGGACCCGGGACAGGTCTACAACATCTGCGGGCCATGCCTGACCCACCGGGAGGTCAACGAGATCGTCCAACGGCTCGCCGGCCGCACCATCCACTGGATCGACGTCCCGGCCTGGGGGATGGTCGCACTGGCACGGGCTTGGACCTGGCTTTCGCGCTTTACCCACCGCGAGCCCTACTACCCCATCGGCCTCTACCCCTATGTCTTTTACGATTGGTGCGTGAGCAGCGAAAAGGCAAAGCGGGAACTGGGCTTTGAGCCGACCTCCTTTGAGGAAGGCGCGCGCGCCACGCTGGCCTGGTGCCGGGAGGAGGGTTCCCTGCGGTAGCTGGGGCCTCGTCATCTCTGCGTTAACCAAATCGTAACCGCATTGGAATTCGGGCCGTCCTGGTATCATGGTATCCTTCAGGCAGCAACCAGGAGGTCTATCGTGCGGCTCAATCTCTCAGCCTGCCCGCCGTTCTCCCTCCGCGCCGTGGTGACGTCCCACGGTTGGGCGGAACTGCCTCCGTTCACCGCGGACCGCAACGGGGGTCTCCTCACGCGCGTCGAGCGGCTGCAGAGCGGGCGGGTGGTGGAACTAGCCATCCGCGAGACGACAGAAGGAGTCGCCGTCCAGGTACGCGGCTCCCTCACCGGCCCCGAGCGCGAGGAGGTCAGCCGCAAGGTCTGGTGGATGCTGGGGCTGGGGGACGACTTCCGCCCCCTCTACGAGTTGGCGCGACATGAACCAAAGCTGGCCCACGTGGAGCAACAGGGACTGGGACGGTTGCTCCGCTCTCCCACGGTTTTTGAGGACCTGGTCAAGACGATCCTGACCACCAATACCTCCTGGACAGGAACCGTGCGCATGGTAGAGTCGCTGGTCTCTCGCTATGGCTCCCCTCTGCCGACCGATCCCTCCCGCAATGCTTTTCCCACACCAGACCAGTTGGCCCAAGAGGGGGACGCTGCTCTGCGCGAAACTGGGCTGGGATATCGCGCCCCCTTCGTGGTCGAACTCGCCCGCAAGGTGACAGCGGGGGAGCTGGACCTGGAT
>JAOZPF010000217.1 GCA_029932895.1 Anaerolineae bacterium
GGTCCACTTGCAGAACCGGGAGGCGGCGACGCAAAAGGCGCGGGACATTGTCAAAGCGGCGGTGGCTCGCGCCCGTTGGCTCTATGCTCAGGAGGAGGAACAGTTGCCCGTCGTCGACGCCGCCCTGGTCATCGGCGGCGGTGTGGCGGGTATCCAGGCTGCCCTCGACCTGGCCGACGCCGGTCAC
Source organism: Anaerolineae bacterium (assembly GCA_029932895.1). Classification (GTDB taxonomy): domain Bacteria; phylum Chloroflexota; class Anaerolineae; order B4-G1; family DUEL01; genus JAOZPF01. The sequence goes on from JAOZPF010000217.1 coordinate 188, forward strand.
CAGGTTTACCTGGTGGAGAAGGAACCGTCCATCGGCGGGACGATGGCCCGGTTGGACAAGACCTATCCCACGATGGACTGTAGTATATGAATCCTCGGGCCTAAAATGATGGATGTCGGTCGGCATCCCAACATCACCCTGATGGCCTACAGCGAGGTCGAGGACATCGCTGGCTATGTGGGCAACTTTCAGATCAAGGTGCGCCGCAAGGCGCGTTACGTGGACGAGACCGAGTGCACCGCCTGCGGCGACTGCGCTGTGGTCTGCCCGGTGGTCAAGCCGGACGAGTTCCAAGCGGGCCTCTCTACCCGCCGCGCGATCTATATCCCCTTCCCTCAGGCTGTCCCTTCGTCCTACATCATCAACGCCGACGAGTGCCTGGGCAACAACCCCATCGCCTGCGGCAAGTGCCAGGCGGCGTGCGACAAGCAGTGCATCGACTTTGATATGCAGGATGAGGTCGTGGACCTGGAGGTCGGCGCGATCATCGTCGCCACCGGCATGGATGTCTACGATCCCACCCCGCTGGATGAGTACGGCTACACCAGCTACCCGAACGTCATCACCAGCCTCGAGTTCGAACGGTTGATCTCGGCTGGCGGACCGACGGAGGGCCACCTGGTGCGCCCTTCGGATCGGCAACGGCCCCGGCGCATCGGGTTTGTCCAGTGCGTCGGTTCCCGCACCGCACTGACAGACTCAAACCCCGACGGCAGGCGCGGCAACCCGTACTGCTCCAACATCTGCTGTATGAATACTATCAAGGACAGCCTCCTGCTCAAGGACCACTATCCCGACACCGACATCCTGGTCTTTTATATGGACATCCGCGCCTTTGGCAAGGGGTTCGAGGACCTGTATATGCGCTCCAGGGCGGAGGGGGTTCATTACCTCCGCGGCCTTCCGGGCGAGGTGGAGGAAGACCCGGAGACGCAGAGTCTCAGGGTTTATGCGGAGAATACTTCCAGCGGGCAGTTGGAGATGCACGAGGTGGACCTGCTGGTGCTCTCGGTGGGGGCGGTGCCGAGTCGAGAGACCGACCAGGTGCGCCAACTGCTGACCCTTTCCCGCACTGGCGATGGGTTCCTGATGGAGGCGCATCCCAAGCTCAAGCCCGTCGACAGCCCGACCAAGGGGGTCTATATTGCCGGTTGTGCCGAATCGCCCAAGGACGTCAAGGACTCGGTGACGCAGGCCAGTGCTGCCGCTGCCCGCGCCGAGGTCCTGCTGAGCGCGTCCAAGACCAAGGTAGAGGCGATCACTGCCGTGGTCGACGAGGAGCTGTGCAAAAAGTGCGGTCGCTGCGCCGAGGTTTGCCCCTTTTCGGCTATCCTGTGGAGAAAGGGCGAGGTCGCCCACGTCGTCAGCGCCGCCTGCGCTGGTTGCGGCACCTGCGCTGCCGAGTGTCCCTTTGGCGCGATTGTGATGCGCCACTTTACCGACCAGCAGATCTATGCCATGATCGACGCCATTCTGGAGGAGAACCCGCTGGAAAAGGTTCCCGTCTTTGCCTGCAACTGGTGCTCCTACGCTGGCGCCGACACGGCGGGCACTGCCCGCCTCCAGTACCCGCCCAACGCCCGCATCATCCGCACCATGTGCTCCGGTCGCGTCAATCCTGCTTTCGTCTGGTACGCCTTCCAGAAGGGCGCGCCGGTGGTGCTCGTCTCTGGGTGCCACTATGTGGACTGTCACTATATCAGTGCCAACCGGAACACTGTGCGCCGGGTGGACGCGCTGTGGGAGGGGCTGGAGAAGGCAGGGGTGCGGCCCGAACGGTTGCAACTGGATTGGTGCAGCGCCGCCGAGGGGCAAAAGTGGGCCCGTGTGATGCGTGAAGTGGAGGGGCTGCGCGCGAAGGTAACAGCGGAGGAGGTGGAACGGACGCGGGAACTGCTCCAGGACAAGAAGGTCCCGACGACGAGCAAGGTATACCGACTGAAGGAACCGCGGTCGGTCACGATGCGCTGCTATCGCTGCGGTCACGAATGGGGAGCCATGTTCGATCCCGCCTCCGACGAGGAGCGGATGTGCCCACAGTGTCGCAGTAATAGTGTGAGGGTGCTGTTGTAGAGCGACTCCGTGGCTTGTGATAGCGCTCATCTTTCTGCAGGTCGAGTTCGCTTCGCGCTGGCCCATCACTGCTGCGGCGAGTAGGGGCGTCCAGGGCGACGTGGCGGGAAACGCGGATGGGTGTATAATGCTCCTGGGCCTTGCGGGCCGGCCCTGGGCTGGTGATCTTGGCCGATGGTTAACATGCTTTTAGCGCTTTTCTTATGTTGCTCTAATACAAGGGAATCATAATACCATTCACGACTGGCGGTTTGGCGGTAGCCAAGCCGCGCCAGAACGAGGACCGGGCCTCCCCAGGGGCCGGGTCTTTGGGTGTTGGGAGAATATTCGGAAGGGAGGCCCAAAATGGGCAGATCATCGAATGGGCGCATGTTGGCCCTGTGGATCGCGGTGGGGTTTCTGGTGCTGGTATTGATGTGCGGGAGCTGTCTGGTGGGTGGGCTCCTGGTGCGTCAGGTGGGCGGTTTCCTGCCGGCGGAGGCTCCTACTGCAGCTCCCACCGTCGCTGCGGCCCCGCCAACAGCAGCTCCCGTCGTCGTTCCCACCAACGGCGACGCGGAAGAGCAGTTGGTGGCTGCTGTCTACCAGCGCGTGGCCCCGTCGGTGGTCCACATCCGCGTCGTGCAACGTATCTCGGGGAACGGCCCCGACTTTGGATTCATCCATCCCCCCGCCGGCTCATTTATGCAGGGAGAAGGATCCGGTTTCGTCTGGGATACGAGCGGTCATATCGTGACCAACTACCACGTGGTCGAGGACGCGGAACAGGTCGAGGTGACCTTTCTCGATGGCTCCCGCGTCCTGGCCGAGGTGGTGGGCACCGACCCCGATTCGGACCTGGCTGTGCTGCAAGTGGATATGCCCGCCGAGCGGCTATTCCCGGTGGCGCTGGGCGATTCGGACGCGCTCTTTGTCGGCCAGCGGGCCATCGCCATTGGTAATCCCTTTGGTCAAGAGTGGACACTGACAGTTGGGATCATCAGCGCTCTGGGGCGAACGATGTCTTCAGGCACAAGTCGCTTTAGCATCCCCGAGATGATCCAGACCGACGCGGCGCTCAATCCTGGTAACTCTGGCGGTCCATTGCTCGATAGTGCCGGCAATGTGATCGGCGTCAATGCGATGATCATTTCACGGATGCAGGCCTCGGCTGGGGTGGGCTTTGCTATCCCTGTCAACGTCGTCAAGCAGGTAGTGCCGGAGCTGGTGGAGAACGGCCACTACACGTACCCATGGCTCGGCATCTCCGGTCGCGACCTGGACCGGGACGCCGCCCTCGCGATGAATCTTTCGGCGGATCAGTGGGGGGCGTTGGTGATCGAGGTCGTGGATGGTGGCCCCGCTGCCGCGGCCGGGCTGCAGGGATCGGACGACACGTATACCTTCTACGGCGACGAGATTCCCATCGGTGGCGACGTCATCACCGCTATCAACGACACCCCGGTCCGCACGATGGATGACCTGATCGTCTACCTGGTCGAAAAGACCCAGCCTGGTCAACGGGTCACTCTCACCGTGCTGCGCGACGGGGCAGAGCGCCAGGTCGAGGTCACGCTGGGCGAACGCCCGCGCTGAGTCCACACTGTTGGCGTGAGGAGGAACCCATGATCAATGTCACCAACCTCTCCAAATCCTACGGCCCCATCCAGGCACTGCAGGGGGTCAATTTCCACATCGCCCCTGGCGAGATCGTCGGGCTGCTGGGGCCCAATGGGGCCGGCAAGACCACCACGATCAAGATCCTGACAGGTTACCTGCAGCCTGACGACGGCGCTGTGCTGATCGACGGCCTGGACGTGCTGACCCACACCAGGGAGGTGCAGGCGCGGATTGGCTATCTGCCAGAGAGCGCGCCGCTCTACCCTGAACTATCCGTCCAGTCCTACTTGAGGATGATTGCCGACCTGCGGCAGGTGCCGGAGGAGGAGATGGCGCTGCGATTGTCGGAGGCGGTCCGCGCCACCGGCCTGGTCGACCAACTCACGCGGCCCATCGGCCACCTGAGCAAGGGGTACCGCCAGCGTGTCGGTCTGGCGCAGGCGATCCTCCACCAGCCCAAACTCCTGATCCTTGATGAGCCCAGCTTGGGGTTGGACCCGACCCAGATTGTCGAGATGCGGAACCTGATCCGCCGCCTGGCGCAGCGCAGCACGGTCCTTTTCTCCACGCACATTCTCTCCGAGGTTGAGGCGCTGTGCGACCGGGTTATCATCCTGATCAATGGCCGAGTTCGAGCCGATGCCCGCCTCTCGGAACTAGCCGCCACGCCCCACGCTATCCTGGTGCTGGAAGACGCGCCCCCTGGCGTGGACAGCGTGTTGCGCGGCCTGGACGGCGTGCAGGGCGTGGAGAGGGTCGAGAGCGGGGATGGGTACCCCGCCTACCGCGTTCTCGCGGCAGGGGGGCGGGACCTCTGCCCGGCGATCTATCACCTGGCGCGGGAGCAGGACTGGCCGCTGCGCGAGCTGCGGCGAGATGTGCGCACGTTGGAATCGGTCTTTAACGAGCTGGCCACGGCGGCCTGACCCCGCGAACCGATGAGGAATGGGCTATGAGACAGACGATCGCAATGGTACGTAAAGAGTTGGAAGGGACCTTTGGGTCACCGATGGCGCTCATCTTTGTGGGGGCGTTCTTGGCGGTGACTCTTTTTTCCTTCTTCTGGGTGGATACTTTCTTTGCCCGCGGCATCGCCGACGTGCGGCCGCTCTTTCGCTGGATGCCGCTGCTGATGATCTTTTTGGTGGCGGCGCTGACGATGCGCCAGTGGAGCGAGGAGCAACGGGC
>JAOZPF010000218.1:0-3841 GCA_029932895.1 Anaerolineae bacterium
TGGCGCCCAGCCGCCCCAGCGCGGGCAGCGCCGCCTCCAGCGCCTGGCGCGGGCTGCGGCCCGCGCCCAGGTTGGCGTAGAAGGGAGGCAGGAGCGCCACCACCGCCCCGACGGTCACGCGCTCGCGCATGCCAAGCACGGCCGGCACGCCCGCCCCCAGCAGCACGTCGGCCAGGCTGGGGGCGCCCATGGCCGACTGGCAGGCGGTGAGGATGACCAGGCGCGCGCGGGGGGGCGCGCCCGGTGGGCACAGCAGGGCCGCCATCTCGACCGCGGGCAGCGGGTGCGCCAGACCGTCCTCCTGCTCGAAGGCCAGGTAGCCCTGGGCGGGGTCGGTCAGGGGAGCGCCGCAGCGGGGACAGGCGATGGGGTCGGGCTGGTCCTCCTCCTTGGGGATAAAGGCTTCGCAATCGGGACAGGTCCAGGCCCACACGCCGTGGCCGTCGAAGTGGACCACGTCCCAGTCCTGGGCCAGGCGGCGGCGGAGGGCCTCGGCGGTGGGCGGGCGGGCGAAGGCCAGCTCGACCGGCGCCTGCACCTGGGCCAGCCGGTCGGCCAGCGACCAGGCGCCGCCGATCTCCGGCAGCGCCGACTGGTCGAGAGGACGGGCGACGATGGTGAGGACGCGGAAGGCGGGGGGTTCGGGCGGCGGCGGGGGAGGTTGGGAAATGATGATGTCGCCGGAACCGGTGTGCACAGGGCCGGTGACGTCCCGGACGTGGGTGGTATGGTCATCGGGCATTGGTTTTGCTCCTGCTCCTACTCAAAGCTGTCGGGACAGGGATGGGGCTTGCAAACTCCAAATCCAAATTCCAAACGCCAAATTCTAATCTCCTGCAGCGATGGCGGTGTCGCTGGCCTCCGAGTCGCCGAAGCTGTTCCAGGCTGTGACGGTGTACACGTAGGTCGCCCCAGGGGTCAGGCCACGGTCCTCGTAGGAGGTGATGCCCGCGCCGACGGTGGCGATCTGCGAACCATCGCGGAAGACCTTGAAGCCCTCCTCGTCGTCGGCGTTGTCGGTCCAGCTCAGATGCACGCCGGTCAGGCCCGTGGGCGTGGCGGAGAGGCTGCCGGGCGCCGACGGTGGCCGCCCGACCTGCGAGAGGACGAGCAAGCCACCGGCGACCGGCCTGTCCGAAGGCACCAGGTAGTCACCATCGTACCACAGTTGCGACGACCCGCCACCGTCCAGGTTGAGGGCCTCAACTGCCCCCAGCCAGATCAACGTGTTCCTCAGTTGCCACAACGTCAACCCGGCCGACTCCGGCACGACGACGACGATGAGCTGTCCATCCTCCGTCCTGCCCACCGCCGTCCGCGCCCTTTCCTTATTCGGGGCGGGGCATCTAAACCGCCCGACGGAGGAGGCCAGGCACTTGGTCAGGCCCCTGCGGAAACGCCGGAGGACGCGGTGTCTGGTATAGCAATGAGCATATGGCGGGCCTCCCAGCCCGCCATAGGGCGGAAGTTCCAGCGTGCACTGTTTCTTGATGTTGACCGGGACGCCGTCGCGCACCAGCATAGGGACACCGCCGACCGAATTGTAGTAGATGAGCGGGTCCGGGACCCAGGTCCACGGCTGCGCGGGATTCGGCAGGCCGTCGCGATCCACGATGCCGATGCGTACATCGCCATCGCTGGAGACCGACAACGAGCCCCGTGTCACCTCGTTCTCGTCGTGGTCACCGTAGAGCCCGTCGAGGCGCACGCCGTTCTTGACCGTAAGGCCCTGCGGACCCTGGATGTGGCCGAAGAAATCCGCGTTGAAGGCGACGACGGCGCCAGGATACCGTTCCGCCATATCTCCAACCAGCTCACGGGGGTACTCTCCATCAACCTGACAGCCCGGGCCCGTGCTATATTGCGGGATGAGCACGTCGCGGCACTCGCCGAAATTACCCTCCCGATCATATCCCTGGGGCAATACGGTCTCAAAGCGCACCCGTGGGGCCTTTGGGTCAATCCTCAGGATGTGAATGGCCCCCTGGGTGCAGTGCTGAATGCCGTAATACACCGGCGGGTCGCATTCCAGCGCCGATGGCGCCGTCGGACTTCCAGGAGACACCGCCGCTGGACGGCCATTCTGATGGCCCTGGACGATACTGATGACGTAGCCATCCCAGCCCGCGCCCATAAGGAGCAGCCCAAGTCCCGCCAACGCGCCCCTTATCTTTGGGGAGATACCCATCATCACCGAAACATTATAGCCCAATAACGGCTCCCTCACAAACGCATGACCCGCACGGTTTGTTGCGGGGTGGCCCGTCCGCCGGGGCCCCTGCCCTCCGTCCCGGGGAACCCCGGACGGCGTGAACGGCGCAATTGAGAATCGAGAACTAAGAACTGAGACCCGTCCCTATGCCAGGGCGCGGCCCCCTCCCCCTCTAGCAGGGGGCCGGAGCGCAAGGGTTGATGTTTTGCGCGAAACGTGCTATTATTTTGACCCTCCCGATGACAATTATACTCTTTAGCGTTCTCGACGCCAAATCTCTCGACGCCTCCCAGCGGGCGGAGATCATCCGCCTGTGCAGCGCGGCCTACGCCGAGGACTTCACCCCTTTCCTGGAGCTCCTGCTCCCGACGTCGGTGCATGTGCTCGCCCGTCTCGATGGGGAACTCGTCAGCCATGCGGCATGGGTGACCAGATGGCTTCAACCCCATGGGCGGGCGACGCTGCGCACAGCGTACGTAGAGGCCGTGGCCACTGCCCCGGCCCACCAGGGGCGTGGGTTCGGGAGCGCCGTTATGAGGAAGGTAGCGGAGCTTATAGACGATTACGGCTATGACATAGGTGGACTGTCGCCAGCCAACGTTGGATTCTATGAGCGCCTCGGATGGGAATTGTGGCAGGGGCCCCTCTTCATCCGGACGGAGCACGGCCTGCTCCCCACACCAGACGAACAGGTGATGATTTTGCGACTGGCGCGCACGCCCTCCGACCTGGACATACGCGCCCCTTTGAGCGCCGAGTGGCGACCTGGCGAGTTATGGTAGCAGGAAAACCGATGCGCTGGACAAGTCAGGCCAAAAAGGCTATAATCGCCTGCGTCGTTCACCCCGCCTGGAAGAGGGTGTTCGGAGAGAGATCGGATGCGCTGTCCTGAGTGCAAGGCCCAGATTCCCGACAACCTGCTTCTATGCCCGCAATGTGGCACGCTCCTCGAGGAGACGCGCCCCACCCGCGCCCGCCGGTCCGGGGAGGCCGCCGCCACGGGAGCGACACCCACGCCAGGTCCAGAGACGCCCACGCGCTGGCAACGCCTGAGGCCGATCCTCCTCTGGACGATAGGTTTCCTGTGCCTCGTAACGCTGAGCGTGGGGGGGGCGGCCTACGGGGGCCTTTACCAAGGAGAGCGCGACCGGGAGCGGCAACGGCAGGAACTGGCCGACCAGCACTATCGCGCCGGGCTGGAGCGGCTCGATGCCGGCGAGTACGACCTAGCCATCGCTGAGTTCGAATACGTGCTCAAACTCTACCCCGACCACCCCCTCGCCTCCCAGGGCATCGCTGAGGCACAGGCGCGCATCGCCGCCCGCCCCACCCCCACCTCGGAGACCCACGAGATCGCCGTGGACGACCTGTACCGGCAAGCCACGGCCCATTACGAGGCCGGTCGGTGGGAGGACGCGGCTGCCGTGCTCTCTCAACTGCGCGTGTTGGACCCCAGTTACGAGGCCGCGACGGTCGAGGAGATGCTCTTCACCAGCCTGTACAACATGGGGATGGCCTTGCTAGACGAGGACCGTTTTGAGGAGGGTATTTTCTACCTCGATCGGGCGGTCGCGCTGCGTCCACTGGACGAGGAAGCCCGGACCCAGCGCAGCCTGGCGATCCAGTACG
>JAOZPF010000218.1:3851-5047 GCA_029932895.1 Anaerolineae bacterium
GGGGGGTGGACTGGGATCGCTGCATCGAGCACTTCGAGCGACTCTACGCCACCGCGCCCGGCTACAAGGACGTATTCCAGCGACTCTACCTGGCCCACGTGACTCACGCCGAAGCCTGGTACACCCAGGGGGAGATGTGCCCGGCCGAGGAGCAATACGCGCAGGCCCTGCAACTGATGAGCGATCCCGAAATCGAGCAGAAACGGGATGAGGCGGCCCAAATATGCCTGAGCGCGACCCCCACCCCCATCGCCCCTCTCACCAGCACGGTGCCCGTCACCCTGACGGAACCCCCGCCGGGCTTCAACACCGGCCGCCTGGCCTATCCGGCCTACAACACGCAGACCAGCCTTTATGACGTGTATGCCCTTTTTGCCGATGGGCGCCTGGTGAGGATGGCCGGTGGGGCCGATCAGCCCTCGTGGGTGTGGAGCAGCGGGGCATTGGGGTACCGCAACCTGCTCTCGCCTGGTATCTCACTACTCGCATCGGGCGAGGCCACGCCACGACAACTGGCCGCAGGCTCTGGGATGAACTGGCCCACCTTCTCGCCCGACGGAGGCCGCATGGCGTACGCCACACAAGACGCGGGAGGCGCGTGGCAGATCCTCATCGCGCCGACGGACGGCTCGGCCGAGCCCCAGGTCCACGCGGCAGGAAAGGGGCCGGCCTGGGGTCCCACCGGGCTGCTGGCCTGGACCGGCTGCGGGGCCGACGGGGCGTGCGGCATCTTTGTGGACAACCCCGACGATGACCAGCCCCCCACCCGTCTGACCGCCAGCATCAACGACATCGGGCTACACTGGGCCCCCAATGGCGGATTGCTGGCCTATATGTCCAACGTCACCGGCAACTGGGATATTTACCTTCTCAGCATCACCGGCGGCGTCGTGGTGCTCACCGACGACCCGGCCTCCGATGGCCTTCCCGCCTGGGCGCCGGACGGTTCCGGCCTGGCCTTCGTCTCCAACCGGGATGGGACGTGGGGCCTCTACCTGATGGGCCCGAACGGGGAAGATCCCCACAAGATCCTCACTCTCGGTCCCAGCCTCCCCGATTGGACAGCACAACGGCTCTCCTGGGCCCCCTGACCTTGACGGAAAGGGGCAAAGGCGGTATACTTAAATATGAGCGGGGCGTGGCGCAGACGGCTAGCGCGCTGCGTTTGGGACGCAGAGGTCGCCGGTTCAAGTCCG
>JAOZPF010000219.1 GCA_029932895.1 Anaerolineae bacterium
GCCCGACCACCGGCGGCGGAGGGGGGTATTCCCTGGGAGGAACATCGGGACAGCCTGACGCCGCGGTGTGGCAAGGCGGCGACTACATTCTGGTCGGTGGTTTTTGGGGTGGGGCGGTGGTGACCTACCGCGTTTACCTGCCATTGGTGTTGCGGGATTTCTAGCTCAGCCCGCTGGAACGGCGAGGGCCTCCTGCCCGTAGCGGCAGGAGGCCCCCATCGCCCGGCGTCTGCCGGGTGTCAGATTCCCAGATATGCCTTTTGCACGCTCTCGTCCCGCGCCACGTCGTGCGACAGCCCCTCCAGCACGGTCCGGCCGTCCGCTAGGACGTAGGCATAATCACTGACAGCCAGGGCCATCTGGACGTTCTGCTCCACGAGCAGCATCGTCAGCCCCTCCTCCTTCAGCCTTTGCAGTACGGCAAAGAGCTCCAGGACCAGGAAGGGAGCCAAGCCCAGCGAGAGCTCGTCGAACATCAGCACCTCTGGCTGTGCCATCAACCCGCGGGCCACAGCCAGCATCTGCCGCTCGCCGCCGGAAAGAGTGCCCGCTTTTTGCCCGGCCCGCTCTTTCAGACGGGGGAACATGGCGTACACTTTTTCCAGGTTCCGTTGCAGGTGTGGTCGGGCGCGGCGCGTGTAGGCCCCCATCTCCAGGTTCTCGTAGACGCTCATGTCCGTAAAGAGCTGGCGACCCTCTGGCACCAGCACCATGCCCTGGGCCGCCTTGGCGTGGGGAGCGACGCGCGTCACATCACGCCCGTCAAAGGTCACGTTCCCCTCCCAGGGCTTGACCAATCCCATCACGGTGCGCAACAGCGTCGTCTTGCCCACGCCATTGGACCCGACGAGGGCGGTGAGCTTTCCCCGCTCCAGCTTTAACGAGGCTCCCCACAAAATCTGGACCTCGCCATAGCCGGAGGAGAGGTTCTGGATTTCCAGTAACGCCATAGATCGGTCTCCTGTGAACAGCAGTGGCGTGTTACTCCCCACTCATCAACCTAGCGGCCAACTCCGGATCACCCAGGTAGGCCTCGATCACGGCGTGGTCGTTCGCTACCTCCTCCGGCGATCCCTCCGCGATCTGCTTCCCATAGTCCAACACGATCACCCGGTCGGAGACGTTCATCAGAGCGTGCATCACGTGCTCAATGATGAGGATGGTCACCCCCTGCTCGCGGATGCGGCGCACCACGTGGATCATTTCCTCGATCTCGGTGGGGTTGAGCCCTGCCAGCACCTCGTCCAGCAGCAGCAAGTGGGGGCGGGCCGCCAGGGCGCGGGCGAGTTCCAGCCGTTTCTTCTGCGCCACGTTGAGGCTGGCAGCCAGCGCCTCTCGCCGCTCGTCCAGCCCGATGAAGGATAGCACCTCGTCGGCGGCTTTTTGTGCCTGGCCCAGCGAGAGCTGCTCATGGCCGAAGCAGGCACCAGCCATCACGTTTTCCAGGACCGTCAGCTCGTTCAGCGGCTGCACGATTTGGTGCGTGCGGGCCAGCCCCAGCCGCGCCACGCGGTAGGGTCTCCAGCCGGTGATCTCTGTTCCCCGAAAGACCACCCGTCCCTCGGTCGGCGTATAGACCCCGTTGATGACGTTGAACAGCGTCGTTTTCCCCGCGCCGTTGGGGCCAATGATCCCCAGAATCTGCCCCTCTGGCACTTCAAAGGTGACCTGGGAGAGGGCTTGCAGGCCGCCAAACTGCTTGGAGAGGTTCTCGACGCGCAGGATGGTGCTGTTTTGAGCCTGTGCGGTCATTCCAATAACCTCCGCAAGCGCGCCGAACGGTTGCGCAGCCAGCCAACCGCTCCCGCTGGCACAAAGAGGATGATCGTCAGCAGCAGTATGCCGGACACCGTCAATTGGATGTTCTTGAAGAGAGGGCTGACCAGCAGGAAGCCGCGCAGCCGCTGGTAGACGGTGGCGCCGATCAGCGGACCCAGTACCGTGCCGTAGCCGCCCAGCATCACCATCACCAAAGTCTCGATGGACTGGTGGAGTCGGAAGGCGTCGCCCGGCTCGATGTTGCCGTTCTTGAAGAAGAACAGCACCCCCACTATCCCCGGAAATATCGCCGAGAGGACATAGGCCCAGGTCTTGGCGCTGGGAGTGACGACCCCCATCACCTCGGCGGCGTCTTCGTTCTCGCGGATAGCCATCAGGCCCAGGCCAAAGCGGGAGGACTTGACCAGGAAGCTGACGAGGGTGACGGCCAGGGCCAGGACGGCGAGAGAGGCGTAGGTGATCCACAGCGCCTCGTTAGCGCCGCCGTAGGACTGGTAGACCTGAAAGTGGAGCGTCATCCCCGTCGGTCCGCCAAGAAAGTCCAGGTTCTTGACCAGGGCGCGGGCGGCCTCGTTGACCCCGATGGTCGCCAGGGCAAAGTACGCGCCGCGCAGACGCAGGATCGCTCGCCCCAGCAGAAAGGCGAGCAACCCCGAACAGAGCGCGCCCGCCAGTGCAGCGACGTAGAGAGGAGCGTGGTAAGTGCTGAGCAGGTAGAAGCCGGCATAGCCGCCCAGGCCAAAGAAAACGATGTGGCCAAAGCTCACATAGCCGGTATAGCCCAGCAGGATGTTCAGGCTGGAAGCCAGCACAACCGACATCAGGACCGTGAAGGCCACCTCCCGCGCGTAGGCCTTGTTCGCGGCGAGGACAGGCCAGACCCCGATGGCGACCGTCAGCGCCAGCGCCAGCCACAATCCGGGGTTTCGCCAACGGTTCATGTCTTGCTCCCCAGCAGCCCCGAGGGCTTGATCAACAGGATGAGGACAAACAGCACAAACTCCAGGACGGGCACCCACGTGGTCTCCATGAATGCGGGGATGATGCTCTCCAACGCGCCCAGGATCAGGCCGCCGACCAGAGCGCCCAGCGGGTTCCCCAGCCCGCCCAGTACACAGATGACAAAGCTCTTGAGCTCATAGGCCCCGCCAGCCAGGATGGTAAAGGGAAAGAAGGTGGCGATCAGCCCGCCGGCGATGGCGGCCAGCATCGTGCCCATGCCAAAGCTCAGCGCCAGTACCTGGGAGGAGGGGATGCCCATCAGCTCTGCTGCCCCTCTGTTGTTGGCCACAGCGCGGATGGATTTGCCCAACTGCGTGCGGTAGAGAAAGAGATAGAGAAGCGCCGCCACCAGTGCTGCCACCAGCGCCGCCACCACCCGCGTCCAGGTCAGGGTAGCTGGCCCGGCAGTGAACGTGCCCAGCGCAAAGTCCACATTGCGCGGCGAGGCGGTAAAGATCGCCGTCCCCAGGCCGAGGATGATCATGTTCACGGCGAATGTGGCCAGCAGAGTGGAGAGATGGGGCGCGTCGATCACCCTGTGGACGGCGACGGCGTAGACGAGCACGCCGAGCCCCAGCCCCGCCAGAGCGACCAGGGGCAGAGCCAGGTAGGGGTTCAGCCCCAGGCCGGTGAAAGCGAGGTAGATGCCAAACATCCCCAGGGCGATGACCGAGCCGTGGGAAAGGTTGATCACGTCCATCACGCCCCAGATGAGGGAGAGCCCCATGGCCGCGATGCCATAGACAAACCCCAGAAGCAGGCCATCGGCCAGCGAGGCAACGATGAAATCAAGCATATCCGTCTCCTATGCGTGGGAGAAACGGGCCGCGCGCAGAGGTCGGATCCCGCAGGCGCCTATGGCGCCTGCGGGATGCGCGAGCCAACACTGCCTCGTTACGGCAGTGGATAGAGGAGCTCGGCTGTCGCCCCACTGGGCGGCCAGACCACCTGCTTTACCAGGTTGCCGGCCGTGTCCCGCTGCCACTGCACATAGACCATATCGTGACCGATCTGCAGGCCGTGGGATTCCGCGCTGGTGTCGAACTGGATGTGGCCGTAGAAGGTGAGCATATTCATATTGTCCAGCGCCTGCTTGACCGCCGCCGTATCGGTGGAATCGGCGCTGCGGATAGCCTGTTCCAGGATCAAGCCGGCCGCGTAGCCGCCGGCGGAGTGGTAGGATGGTTCCTCATTGTAGGCAGCGACATAGGCGTCCACGAACTCGCTGCCCAGCGGGCCGAACCAATCCAACCCGGCCTCACTCGCCGCGTCGGGGGTAAAGGCGACCAGTGGCTCCCACTGGCTGGGGCCAACCACGCCCACCGCCGCGTCGCCCAGGTCGGCAAAGTCCGGCTCGGGCGGGGCGACCAGGATAGCCAGGAACTTGATCGGCAAGTCCTTCTCATAGAGCTGGCGGGCAAAAGTGCTCCCGTCCTGGAAGTGACCGCCGCCCAGGATGGCTTCCGCGTCGTTCTGCTCGATCTTGTTGATGAAAGGACCAAAGTCGGTGGTTTCGGCGTCGTATCCCTCAAAGAGCACCACGTCGTACCCCTGCGCCTCGGCATAGTCCCGCGCCGCTTCCACAACACTGGTGGCGAAGGTGGAATTCTCGTATACAAAGGCCACTCTGGTGACGCTGGGGTCCGCCTCGCGCAGCATATCGACCGCGCCGGTCAGGTAGCGGCTGGCGGGGGTGTAGGCCTGAAAGACCAGTGTGTACCCCTGCTGGTAGGCCGAGTCGGATGCGGCCCCGGTGGTGATCATCACCTTGCCGTACTGCTCGGCGATCACCGCCGCTGCGGCGGTCAGGCCGCTGGAGTAGGGGCTGATCATAAAGTCCGCATCGTCCTCTGTCGCCAGCCGGGTGTAGAGCTCCTGCACGCGGTCCTTGTTGCTCTCGTCGTCGTAGGAGACGGTGGTGAACTGGATAATCGTGCCGTCGCTCAGCCGAATACCACCAGCAGCGTTCACCTGATTCATCCACAGCCGGAAACCGTTGACCTGGCGCGTCGAGGAGACGTTGTACTTGCCGGTCTGGGAAGCGGTGAAGCCGACGACGACAGTGCGGACGGTTGGCTCTGGCGTGACCTCTACGGCGGGCTGGCAAGCTGTCAGCGCTAGCCCGGCCACTACCAGCAAACCGAGTACCGACATCCACTTCTTGGGTGACATGCTTTCCTCCTTTGCCTGTTCACTTTCAATCTGTCAGGGTGCATAAAATATCCAATACAATGGAGAGAATTCCCCTC
>JAOZPF010000020.1:0-12849 GCA_029932895.1 Anaerolineae bacterium
GTGTTGGCTCTTCCTCAAAGGATTGGATCATCTCGGCGATAAAGCCGATCTGGGTCTGCATTCCCGTCTCGACCACCACCCCCATCCCCCGCCCGTAAGTGACGGTGGTGCCCATAAAGGTGCAGTTGGTCCGGTCGCCCAGGGGGGCTTCTTCGGGGGGAGTGACCAACGCCCGCTTTTCCACGGCGACCGATTCGCCGGTGAGGGAGGCTTCGTCCACCCTCAGGTTGACGCTTTGCGTCAGGCGCATATCGGCTGGGACATAGTTGCCGGCCTCCAAAAAGACCACGTCACCGGGGACCAATTCACGGGCCGGCACTGTGACGCGGTGGCCGTCGCGCAGGACGCGGGCCTCGGGAGCAGCCATCTTTTTGAGGGCCGCCAGCGCCTCCTCCGCCCGCCGCTCTTGGACCACGCCCAGGATGCCGTTGAGGATGACGATGGCGATGATGGCTGCCGCCTCCTCGATCTCGCCCAGTGCTAGGGAGATGAGGGCGGCGACGATGAGAATAATGACCAGAAAGTTGTTGAACTGATCGAGGACCATGTGCCAGAAACCGGGGCGGGGCCGCTCGGCCAGTTCGTTAGGGCCGCTCTCGATAAGCCTCTGTTGGGCCTGGGCAGTGGACAGCCCTTGTTCAGTATCGGTGTGCAGAGCAGTGACGGTCTCGTCAATCGACCGCGTGTGCCACGTTGTCTGTCCCTCCATAAAGATGTCTGGCTCCTTCTCTGGGAATTGGCGGCATTATAGCACAGAGGGGCCACAGGCCAAACAAACTCTACGGCGCGCCGTGGTTGGGGCGGTCTTTTCCTCCCCGCAGGCTGGCAGCGGCCTGGAAGAACTCGGGCAGGAACTCGTCCCGCAGGCGACGCCAGCGCACGGCCGCCGTTGCCAGCAGGTAGCCCGCCGCCAGCCAGCCAAAGGGCGGTGTTTCTTGGAAGGCGATGACGCCAAGGACCACATAGGGCAGGGCGTAGAACGGCCACGCCAGTTGGTGGGAGTGCAGTATCCACAGGCCGACGGTGATCAGGACCAGCGTCGCCCCCAGCCACGCAGCCAGGTAATCGCTCAGCACCAGGTACGAGGCGACGCCCAGCGAGACCGCCAGGTCGGCCTCGGCATCATGGGAGCCGATCCAGGTGCTCTCCGGGCTGGGGTCGCGGCGGGCCAACGGCCCGTCCAGTAGATCGGTCAGCCAGCTCAGGATCACGACCAGGACGGCGGTAGGAAGGGCGGTTCCACCACGGACAAGCCCCAGGCCAGCCAGACAGAGGCCCAGAAGGGCCCTGCTGACGGTTAGCGTGTCGGCCAGCGATCGTGTGTGTCTGAACTTGGTCATCGCTCACCTCCGTTCGCCAGTTGGCCAATAGGCGTTAGTATGATAACTACTTCTGATTCTAGCTCACTTTGCTTCCCTTGTCAAATTGGTTGGCTCGAAGTAAGATGAGCCGGGCGTTTAGCCCGGCGATCCCTTGCCCGGACGTTCACGTCCGGGCTCAAAAGCCAAGCCCTGCGGGCTGGAGCCAGCCTCTGCAGAAGGCTTTGCCGGGTGAGCCGGGTGGTTTAGCGCCCGGCGGTATCGTCTATGCTCAGGTCGCTTGTTTTTACCCTGCGTTTACGAGCTGGTATCCGCCGGATAACCTGGGCCGGGTATGGTGAGTGGTGACGGAGGGAGGTGGAATGACGCGACGTCTCTTGCCCGACCTGGTGATCGGACTGGTGATCCTGGCGCTTTGCCTGGGGGTCTATAACGCCACTCTCACCCCCAGCCTCTCCTACGCCAGCCCCGATGGTAACGAGCTGGCGACGGTCCCCTACATCCTGGGTCTGGCTCACTCTACTGGCTATCCCCTCTACACCTGGTTGGGCAAGCTCTTTACCTTTATCCCCATCGGCGACGTGGCCCATCGGGTCAACCTGATGAGCGCCACGCTGGGCGCTGCTGGCGTCGCTCTCCTATACGTCGTTCTCCGTTTCCTGACCTCTGGCCTTGGCCCCCCGCTGTTCTCCTATCTGTCCTCCGGTTTTGCTGCCCTCCTCTTTGGCTTCTCCCGCACCTTTTGGTCGCAGACGACCATCGCCGAGGTCTATGCCCCCAACGTCTTTATGGTCACCCTGACCCTGGTGCTGTTGCTGTGGTGGGCGCGAGTGGAGGAGCGGGAGCGGAGGAACCGTCCGGCGGGAGAGCGGTGGTGGCGGCGGATGCTTCCCTCCTGGCGTTCCTCCTTGCTCCTTTTTGCCTTCGGTCTCTGCTTTGGGCTCTCTCTCGGCACCCATATGTCCGACCTGGGCTTTGCCCCCGCTTTCGCCCTCTTTATCCTGCTGGTCGGCGCCTGGACCGCGCTCAGCCCGCTGACTATCGCCAGCGCTGGGGCGGGGTTCTTCCTCGGCCTGCTCCAGTTTCTCTGGCTGCCCTTCCGGGCTTTGACCTTGGTGGACGCGCCGATGCGGGCCCACGCTCCACTTACTCTCCGTGGCATCTACAACTACACCCTGGGGGCCTTCCCCCAGTTCAAGTTTGCCTTTCCCCTCGCAGCCCTGCCCGACCGTGTCGTTGTCTATCTCTACTTTCTGGTCCAGCAATTCGGCTTGGCGGGCGTCCTGCTGGGCCTCCTGGGGTTGTGGGTGCTCCTGTTCCTCCGCCCGCGCCGCTTCTTTCTCCTGGTCGGGATGTATCTGGTTCACGTCTGGTTCTTTATCCAGTACCGGGCCTTTGACCTGGACGTCTTTTTCATCCCCGCCCATCTCGTCTATGCACTCCTGATCGGCAGCGCGGTGTGCTGGCTGTTGGTCCGATTGGGCCGGTTGCGCCAGCCAGTCGTGCGGCGGGTGCTAACCGGGATGGCGGTGCTATCGTTGGCTCTCGGACTGGTGGTGGAGGTGCGGACCAACTGGGCGCTCAACGATCGCTCCGGCGACACGGCGATCAATGATTTCTACGAGAACGTCTTGGCCCTGCTGCCCGAGAACGCGGTCCTGCTGAGTCGTGGTGGCGTCTTTGGCTACGATCTTTTCTACTACCGCCTGGTCTATGACGCGCGTCCTGATGTGTGTATTCCGGCGCTGGAGGCGGGGGACGGTCCGCCGGCCCACACCGGAGGAGAGGTGTACACCAACGTCTCACTGGATAGCGGACGTATGGGCCAGGGGCCGTGGGCACCGCCGGCGGGGTGGGTGGAGCCTGACGATTGGGCGGTGCCGGTCCTGTTCGGCGCTACCGGGCTCGACGCCTCCTCCGCCCAGCGGTTGGTTCTCTACCACGTCACCGACGAGCCGCCGACCTTGGTGGTGACGGACGTGCAGCCTCAACACCTGCTGAACGAGCCGCTGGATGGCCTGACACTGGTGGGGTATGACCTGGAGGAGACAACGGTTCGGGCGGGCGGGACGCTCCACCTCACCCTCTACTGGCGGCTGGGCAGGGCGGCATCGGGCCTGCTGGTAGGGGCCAGCCTAGGGGACGAGGTGTTGGAGGTGCACGAACCGGGGTTGGGCAACCTGCGCCGGTATGTGGAAACGGTCCACCCGGATCGCGACGGGGTGCTGGTGGAGACTTATGGGGTGGTGATACCCCGGCAGACAGAGGCTACCGCGTTCCCGCTGGAGATCGTCGCTGTCTCCCGTTTTGGCGGGCAGGGAGAACAAATAGTGGGCCGGGTTACTTTGCAAGAGATCGTGATCACCGATGGCGGCTCACCGGGAGGGGAATGATGGCACGTGGTAGAGGTATGATGCTCGGCGTTGGCGCGGCTCTCATCGTGGGCATACTGCTAGCGGCGACCTTCTCCCTGGGAGTATATGTGGGGGAACACGGCTGGACCTGGCAGGGGGTGTCGTTAGCCGGGCCGGCCCAACGACCTGGTGGGCCGCCGCCTGGTCAGGCTCCGCCCGGCGGAGGGGCTCCCCCTCCCGGTGGTGCGGGGCTGCCGCCGCGCTCACCCGACCTGAGGGGGCAGGTGCGGGCATTGGAAGATGGCACCTTGTTCCTTGCCACTAGCGATGGCCCCCGCACGGTGGAGCTTGCGCCGCAGGTTCAGGTGCGCACAACTAGTGGGGAATCCCTCGGTATAGCGGCGCTCCAGCCCGGCGCGCCGGTGGCTGTCTTTGGTCACCGTGGCGACGGGGGGCAGGTGTTGGTGGCGGACGTGGTGGTGCTGTTCTCCCCATAGCTTTCCCCGCTCTTGCCTTTCTCGCCCTCTTGTGCTACAACCTGGGGCGAGATGACGGATACACTTTTCTATCGGCAGTTCCGCGATGTGGGCCGCGACCTCTACCGCTCCGGCCTGGTCAGCTCTCACGGTGGCAACATCAGCGTTCGCCTGGGGGAGCGGCTGCTCATCAAGCGACGAGGGGTGATGCTGTCCCGATTGCGCCCCTCCGACCTGATCGAGACCGGCCTGTTCCAGGACGATGAGAATACCCCGCTCTGCTCCACCGAGCTGATCGTCCACCGGGCGATCTACCGCGCCACGCCCGCGCTGGCTGTCGTCCACGCCCACCCCCGCGCCGCTGTCGCCCTCTCCTTTTCCCGCGACGAGATCGTGCCCCTCGACAGCGAGGGTGGGGCTGTGCTGGGCCGGGTCCCTGTGGTGGCGGTGGCGCGTCCCTCCGGCAGCCCCGAGCTGGCCCAGGCGGTGGCGCGGGCGTTGCAGCAGCATCCCATCGTCCTCGTGCGCAGCCACGGCTCTTTTGCCGCGGGGGAGACACTGGAGCAGGCGTTTCAACGCACCAGTGTGCTGGAGGAATCGTGCGAGATCGTGTGGCGGGTGGAGGTGATGGGGAGATGAGGCTTGGTAGGAGACGGTAAATTCCACAGTGAGGAGAGATAATATGGCACAGTACGCCGCTGCGCTGGACCAGGGCACCACCGGCACCCGCTTTATGATCTTTGACCAACGGGGCCGGGTGGTCTCATCCCACTATGAAGAGCACGCCCAGATCACCCCCCGGCCCGGCTGGGTGGAGCACGACCCCGCCGAGATCTGGGCCAAGACCCAGCGGGTCATCGCCGGCGCATTGGAGAAGGGGCACATATCGCCCGCCGAGATCGGAGCCATCGGCGTCACCAACCAGCGGGAGACCACCGTGGTGTGGGACCCCCGCACTGGTGAGCCGCTGCACAATGCCCTGGTGTGGCAAGATACCCGCACCCGCGAGATCTGCCAGGCGCTGGTCGCCGACGGCCTCGAACCGCTCTTCCGCGCCCGGACCGGTCTCCCCGTCGCCACCTACTTTTCCGGCCCCAAGCTCAAGTGGCTCCTCGACAACGTCCCCGGCCTGCGGGCGAAAGCGGAGGCAGGGGAGGCTCTCTTTGGCACCATCGACACCTGGGTCATCTGGAACCTGACCGGCGGGCCGGGGAGAGGAGCGCACGTCACCGACGTGACCAACGGCAGCCGCACGATGCTGATGGACCTGACTGCCCTCGATTGGGACGACGAACTGTTAGAGATACTGGGCGTCCCGCGCCCGATGCTGCCTCGGCTCCGCCCCTCGTCCGACCCGGCGTTCTATGGGACCACTTTACCAGACGGGGTGCTGGGCGCGGCGGTGCCGGTCTGCGGCGACCTGGGTGACCAGCAGGCGGCGCTTTTTGGGCAGGCTGGCACTGTCCCCGGCGAGGCCAAGAACACTTACGGCACCGGTTGTTTCATGCTCCTCAACACCGGCGCTGAACCGGTTCCCTCTACCAGCGGACTTCTCACCACTGTCGCTTACGGTCTGCCTGGGGAGGTGGCCTACGCCCTGGAGGGCTCTATCGCCATCGCTGGCGCGGCGGTACAGTGGCTGCGCGACAACCTGGGGTTGATCGAAGAGGCGGCCGAGACGGAACCCATCGCCCGCAGTGTCGAGGACGCTGGCGGCATCTACTTTGTGCCGGCCTTTTCCGGGCTTTTCGCTCCCTATTGGGATATGGACGCCCGTGGCGTCATCGTCGGGCTGACCCGTTATGCCAATCGTGCCCATCTGGTGCGGGCTACCCTGGAGGCGATCTGCTACCAGACCAGGGATGTGCTGGAGGCAATGCAGGCCGATTCGGGCATCAAGCTGGCTTCCCTCAAGGTCGATGGCGGCGCGACTGCGAACGATTTTTTGATGCAGCTCCAGGCAGATATATTGGGTGTGCCGGTTGTCCGGCCCGTGGTCAGCGAGACAACTGCCCTTGGCGCGGCCTACGCTGCCGGGTTGGCGGTGGGCTTGTGGTCGGGCCTAGCGGAGCTGCGGGCCAACTGGAGGATGGATCGCCTTTTCGAGCCGCGGTGGGATGAGGCCCGCCGTGAGGCTGCCTATGACGGTTGGAAACGGGCGGTGGAACGCAGCCGTGGCTGGATGCAGGGTTAGGTTGCCCAACCCGTCCAAAACAGGTATACTCCAGGGGGTGCCGTCAACGGAACCCAGTCCGACGAACCAGGAGGATCGCTATGGCCCTCTGGCAGACCTATTATACGCCCACCTCTATCGACGAAGCGTTGCGCCTGTTGGCTGAGCACGGCTCCGAGGCCCGCGTCATCGCCGGTGGCACGGATTTACTGGTCGAGCTCGAGCGTGGTATCCGGAGCCCGCGAGTGCTGATCGATATCAGCCGGGTGCAAGGGCTGGACCGCATCAAGCTGGATGGGGATGTCCTTCACGTCGGCCCGCTGGTCAGCCACAATCAGCTGGTCGGCTCCCGCGAGGTGAGAGAACGGGCGTTCCCGCTGGCCCAGGCGGCCTGGAGTGTGGGCGCGCCAGCCATTCGCAACCGGGGCACGTTGGGCGGGAACCTGGTCACCGCGTCCCCAGCCAACGACACCATCACCCCGCTGTGGGCGATGGGCGGTGCGGTTACCCTGCGCTCGGTGCGCGGGGAGCGCACGCTTCCCTTCCCCGAGTTCTACCAGGGCGTGCGGCGGATCGATATGGCGCCGGACGAGATGGTGGTGGAGGTGACGGTGCCCGCGCTGGCGCCGGACGAGCGCGGCATCTTTTTAAAGCTGGGACTGCGGCGGGCGCTGGCGATCTCGGTCGTCAACGTGGCGGTGATCCTGGCCTTTGGAGGCAAGGTGGTCACCAAGGCCCGCATCGCGCTGGGAAGCGTCGCCCCCACCATCATCCGGGTGCCGGAGGCGGAGGAGACGCTGGTGGGCAGGCCGTTGGCATCGGTGCGGATAGAGCGGGCGGCAGAGATGGCGGCCGCGGCCGCCGCGCCCATCGACGATATCCGCGCCGGAGCGGACTATCGCCGCCGGGTCGTGGGAACGCTGGTGCAGCGGGCGCTGACAGCACTGGCTGAGGAGCGGGAGGCGGAGGAATTCCCCGCCGCTCCCCCCTTCCTGTGGGGGACCACGGGCGGACGCTTTCCCCGCCTGGCGGGCAAGACCATCCGCCATCGGGTCGGCGGCGCCGAGCCGATCGAGTGCACGGTCAATGGGGAGAACCGCGTCGTGCGCGGGGCCAACGGCAAGACCCTGTTGCAGATGCTGCGCGATGACTTGGGGCTGACTGGAGTGAGGGAGGGGTGCGGCGAGGGGGAATGCGGCGCCTGCACTGTCTGGCTGGATGGCGTAGCGGTCCTCTCCTGTCTGGTCCCGGCCCCCCGCGCCCACGGAGCGCATATCGTCACCATCGAGGGGCTGGCGCAGGGCGAGGAGCTTCATCCCCTCCAGCAGGCGTTCATCGACGAGGGGGCTGTCCAGTGTGGCTATTGCACCCCCGGTTTCATCATGAGCGGGGTCAAATTGCTGGAGGAGATAGAGCAACCGACGCGAGAACAGATTCTCTATGGCATCGCGGGGAACCTGTGCCGCTGCACCGGCTATTACAAGATCGTGCGGGCGATCGAGAGGGCGGCGGGGGAATGAACTGTGTTTTTTGTCTCCCAATCCCCACAAGCGGGGAGGAGAGGACCCGCTAGATAACAGAGGGGGTGCTTATGAGTGATTTGATCCGTCACGAGTTTATTGTTATCTTGCTCTCTTATTTTCTTGGCGCGATTCCTTTTTCTCATCTCATCGCCCGCTGGCGGGCGGGGATCAACATCCGGGAACACGGGGAGGGAAACGCTGGCGCGCGCAACGTCTATCACGTGGTGGGACCGCTCTGGGGCACGCTGGTTGCCGTCTTGGACGTTGGCAAGGGGTTGGCGGCCTACCTCATAGCCAGCCGGATGGCGCTCGATCCCACAACCGTGCTGGTTGCCGGCTTTGCTGCCCCTCTCGGCCATGGCTTTTCCCCCTTTCTCCGCTTTCGGGGCGGCAAGGGGGTCGCCACGACGGTGGGGTTTCTGCTGGGCCTCCAGCCCTGGCCGACGCTGGCTGGCGCGCTGCTCTATGGTCTGGCCTATTTTTTGCTGCACGATTTCAACAGGGCCATCGTCGTGGGCGTTGTCGGCGTGATATTTCTCCCTCTGCTTTTTGGTGATTCACCGCGACAGGTGGCTTACACCCTGTTCTTGTTCCTGATGCTGGCGGTCATCAAGATCATTGACCATGCCCACGAGCGGGCGGTATGGGCCCGCGACCCGTGGAGGAGCGGCTCTCCGGGTTTTCACCCTGAGGAGCCAGAGGTCCAGCCCGAGACACGGGACATGCGGCCTGGAGTTTGAGATGGAATCTGCGGCTTCCTCGACCATCATTCACTACCAGATCGCCCTGACTGTTATTCTGGTGCTGGTGGGGTTCAACCTGATCGCCAACCTGCACATGCTGAGCCAGGCCGCCCCGCGTGGCAGAGGGCCGCACTTTCTCCGCCCGGTCTCGGTCCTGGTTCCGGCGCGCAATGAGGCGCGCAACATCCGTCGCTGCCTGGAGTCGCTCCAGGCCCAGGACTATCCGCTGCTCGAGATCCTGGTCCTGGACGACGGTTCGACCGATGACACCGCCGCGATCGTGACCGAGATCGCCCGTCAGGACCCCCGCGTACGATTGGTGTACGGTCGACCACTGCCGCAGGGATGGATGGGAAAGAACTTTGCCTGCCAGCAGCTCTCCGAGCTGGCCCGCGGCGACTGGCTGCTCTTTGCCGATGCCGATACCGACCACCGACCGGATACGGTCTCCTGGGCTATCGAGGCCGCCCAGCAGAACCAGGCTGACTTGGTCAGCCTGATTCCCCATACCGTGACCCACACTGTGGGGGAGGAGGTCCTCCTCCCCATTATCCCCTTCGGCCTGCTCGGTTGCTATCCGTTGGCTCTGGGGCAACGTCTGCGCGTCCCGTTTCTGGCGATGGCGGTGGGGCCGTTCATGCTCTTTCGGCGCGAGGCTTATAACCGCGTTGGCAGCCACGATGGCGTGCGCGCCGAGATCGCTGAGGACGTGATGCTGGCGCGGCGGGTGCGGGCGGACGGCGGGCGAGTTGTGTTGTTGGATGGGTCGGAGCAGGTGGACGTCCATTTCTATCACGGCTTCTGGGAGTCGTGGCGCGGCCTGTCCAAGAGCATCTTTGCCGCCCTGGGTTACCGGCTGTTGCCCACTCTCTTCCTGCTCGGTTTTTACGGTTTCTTGTTTCTCTGGCCGGTGTGGCTCTTTTACCACGGGCTCTGGCAAGGGCGGTTGGGCGAGCCGAGCGTGCGTCTGGCTTTGTTTGACCTCTTTATCAACATGGGGTTGTGGTACACCGTAGCCGTGCACGCCCGCCTTCCCCGGCGGACTGCCATCGTCTACCCACTGACCATTGTCCTGGTCATCATCATTGCCCTGGATTCGATCCGTCAGGCGGCCCTGGGTGGGATCGGTTGGAAGGAGCGGGTGTACGACGTGCGCGGTGGGTCGCTGCGACACTGAGGAGGAAGAGGATGGAACGGACGGTCCCCAGCACTGGCAACGAGGAGATTGAGCTTTACCAGCGTACTTATTACTCCTTGCTGCGCACTACCGACGAGGTGCAAATCCGCTCCCTGGTGGAGAGCCACACGCGGATGCAGTCGGCTCTGCACCGCAAGGCCGGAGAGCCGCAAGTGGATGTGGACGCGCTGGTCTATGCCAGCCTGCGGCTTCCTTCATGCATCCCCCAGGTGCGACTGGTGGTGATGAGTCCGGCGGAGGAGGCGCTGCGCGCGGGCGGTTGCCCGGATGTGGCGCGATGGCAGTTGGTGACCGCGGCGGGCCGCCGCCGGCGGATGCGTTTTGATGGGCAAGAGACCCTGGCTGCCTACGTCGCCAGTCGCTCCGACATTGACGACCTGATCCCCATCCTCACTGCCTACCAGATTGAATGGAACAAGATCCACTTGCGGCTGCAACACGCCCCGGTCGTGCAAGAGCTGGCAGCGTGTGTGGAAGAGGGCGAGCAACTGGAGGGAGAGACCAGGGAGAAGGTGCGGCAGGAGCTTGGCTTCTCCGAGACCGACCTGGCCCGGGTGGAGGCGGTGTGGGGGGAGCGATTCGTGCCCACACTGCTGGCGATGGCCCGCCGGGAAAAGCGGTTTGCCGTGCGATTGCTCGCCGGTTCCTACGTCGACTACCGGCGGGCGATCCGCGATTGGTGGGAACATATCGCCGAGAGCATCCCCACGACGCTGACCGGGAGGCCGGTCTACTTTGTCTCCAGCAACCCCCATAGCCTGGTCAACCTGCTCGTCGGTTGCGCTCTCCGCCTTGAGGAAAAGTTGGTCCGTTTTGTGGAGGATGAGGGAGGCGGGGGGTTACGGGCTGAGTATCAGGCAATCCTTCAAGAAAAGGTGCCCAGCAGTTGGGAAAACTTTATGTACTATGTGTTCAAGAAATATGCCCGCACGCCGTCGGGGCAGGTGGCGGCCCGAACCTGCCGCGAGGAGATGCGCACCTGCGGTATCTGGCACGTGGAGAGCCTGCACAGCCTGGACGTGGCGGCGCAGGTGATCGAACTCTGCGGCCTGCGCCCGGAGTGGATCGATCCCCGGGTGCGGGTGGAGGGACTGGAGCTGCTGCGTGATTCCGACGCCCTGATCCTGAACATCGATTACCCGCTGGGGTTGGCGGCCTATCGCATTCTGACCCAGGTGACCACCGGCGTCGGCGCGCTGCGGGGGGTTTACGTGCTGGGCAAGGCAGCCACCCTCAACGGTCGCGTGGGCGATGTGTTGATGCCCCGTGTGGTCCACGACGAGCACTCGCGGAACACGTACCTCTTTCACAACGCATTCTCCGCCGCTGCCGTGCGCCCGTACCTGGTCTATGGCACGGTGCTGGACAACCAGAAGGCCATCACTGTGCGCGGGACCTTTCTCCAGAACCGTCAGTATATGGACGTGTTCTACCGCGAGGGGTTCACCGACATCGAGATGGAGGCCGGGCCATACCTCGCGGCCGTTTATGAGGCCATCCGACCCAAGCGGTACCCGGTGAACGAGATCGTCGACCTGCACGCGGCCCCCTTTGACCTCGGGTTCATTCATTATGCGTCGGATACCCCCTTCACGCGGGGCAAGACGTTGGCGCAGCAACTCTCCTATTTTGGGATGGACGCCACCTATGCCGGTTCGATCGCCATCCTGCGACGCATTCTGGAGCAGGAGGTGGCGGCGGTGAGGGCAAGAGCGGCAAAGCGGGTAGGGTGAACGGGAGGAGATATGCCAGAACGAACCATCGGCCAATCTGTCACGCGGGTGGATGCCCGGGCCAAGGTGACCGGGGCGGCCCACTTCCCCGGCGACTTTGCGATGCCAGGGATGCTACATGCCCGCATCCTCTTTGCCGGGCGACCGCACGCTCGCATCCTGAGCATAGATGTCGCCGCGGCGGAGGCGGCGCCGGGGGTGGTGGCTGTCCTCACCGCGAAAGACGTGCCGGTCAACGAGTACGGCCTGCAGACCCGCGACCAGCCGGTGCTCTGCGGCCCTGGCTCTGGAATACCCGGCGCGGATGTGGTGCGCTGGGAGGGGGACCAGGTGGCGCTGGTAGTGGCGGGGACAGAGGAGGAGGCCACACACGCGCGCGCCCTCATCCGCGTCGAGTATGAGGACTTGCCGGTCGTCACTGACCCATTTGAGGCACTCGAGCCCAGCGCGCCCCAACTTCACCCCGAGCGTCATCCCAACGAGATACACCCCGAACTGCGCACCGAGGGTAACCTGATCTGCCATCACCAGATTCGCAAGGGAGACGTGGAGGCGGCCTGGAGCCAGGCCGACGTGATCGTCGAATCCGACTATTACACCCCGCCTCAGGAGCACGCCTACCTGCAACCGGAGGCCGGTCTGGCCTATATCGACGACGAGGGCCGGGTGACGGTGATAGTCGCCGGGCAGTGGAACTGGGAGGATCAACACGAGATCGCCCACGCCCTGGGCCTGGAGCCCGAGCAGGTGCGCGTGATCTACCCGGCCATCGGCGGCGCTTTCGGCGGGCGGGAGGATATGTCGGTTCAGATTGTCCTGGCCCTGGCCGCCTGGAAGCTGCACCGGCCAGTCAAGATCTCTTGGAGCCGGGAGGAGTCGATCGTTGGCCATTGCAAGCGCCACCCGACCTGGATCCACCACAAGCTGGGCGCGACGCGCGAGGGCCGGCTGGTGGCGGCGGAGGTGCGAGTGGTGGCGGACGGCGGCGCTTATTGCTACACCACTAACAAGGTCCTGGGCAACGCCACTGTCACCTGCACCGGCCCTTACGAGATCCCCAACGTCAAGGTGGATGTGGATGGAGTGTACACCAACAACCCGCCCTCGGGCGCTTTTCGCGGCTTTGGCGCGCCGCAGGGAGCCTTTGCCGCCGAGATGCAGGTGAACAAGCTGGCTGAAGCTTTGGGGATGGACCCGGTGGAGCTGCGCCTCAAGAACCTCCTGCGGGAGGGAAGCGAGACCGCAATGGGCACACCCCTCCCCGGCGGCGTCAGCCTGGCAAAAGTGACCGAGCAATGTGCCCTCGCTGCTGGCTGGACCAGGACCGAGT
>JAOZPF010000020.1:12859-17765 GCA_029932895.1 Anaerolineae bacterium
ACCTTCCTCTGCCTCCAATTCACCCCTCGCTCCTCGCTCTGGTATTGGCTTCGCTGTCGCTCTGAAGAACGTTGGTTTCTCTTTCGGTTATCAGGAGAACTGTTGGGTCAGGATCGAGGTGCGTGGCGAAACCGAGATCGAGGAGGCCGTGGTCTATATCGGCTCCGCCGAGGTGGGACAGGGCACGCACACGGTCATCCGCCAGATGGCTGCCGAGGCGCTGGGAGTGGGTCTGAGCCGGGTGCGGTTGGAGCCTTCGGATACGGCGACCAGCCCCGGCAGTTCCGGCTCTGTCTCGGCCTCCAGGATGACCTTTATGGCTGGCAACGCGGTGCGTGGCGCGGCCGCGGCGGTGCTGGAAAAGTGGCGGGCGGAGGAGCGGCCGGCTGTGGCGGAGTATACCTATCTGGCCCCCAAGACCACTCCCTTTGACCCCGAGACCGGGTACGGCACGCCGAACTTTGCCTACGGTTACGTGGCCGAGGCGGTGGAGGTGGAGGTGGATACCGGCACCGGCGAGCTGCACGTCCGCCGCGTTGTCTGCGCCGACGACGTGGGCAGGGCGATCAACCCTCGACTGGTGGAAGGGCAGATCGAGGGCGGCGTGGTCCAGGCGTTGGGTTGGGCCACAGTGGAGAATTTCATCACCCGCGAGGGCAGGGTTATCACCGACCGGTTCAGCACCTACCTGATCCCCTCTGCCCTCGACGTGCCGGACGAGGTGGTCTCGGTCATCGTCGAGGAACCCGACCCACGAGGGCCGTGGGGGGCGCGCGGTATGGGCGAGATGCCCTTTATCCCCCTGGCTCCGGCCCTCGTCGCCGCTGTCCACGACGCCAGCGGGGTCTGGTTCGACCGGCTGCCGTTGACGCCGCAACTGGTGCTGGACCAACTGGCCTCCGCCCCGCCAGAATCGCCACGACAGTGGCTGGAGTATGAGGTGAAATGACCAAAACGCGCTTGCTCGTTCTGCTCGCTTTTCTCGCCGTGGCTTCTGTGCCGGCGGCTGGTGTCGCTCTCCCCCGTAATCCAACCGCCGTGGTGACCCCCGGCATCGAGGTCGTGGGCCACATCGGTGGCATCGCCCAGGCGGTTGCTGCTCAGGGGACCTATGTCTACCTCGGCGAGGGGCCGCGAGTGACGGTCTTTGATGTTTCGAATCCATTCGCTCCTGCCATCGTGAGCCGCACTCCGCTCCTCGACGATATCGTGCGGGGTATTTTCATCGCTGGCGATTATCTCTATGCCGCCATTGGCGATGGTGGCCTCGCTGTCATCGACATCTCGACCCCTGCCAGCCCCAGCCAGGTCGGTTCCTGTGATACGAACGGTTATGCCAACGGTGTGGCTGTGTCTGGCAACTATGCCTACGTCGCCGACGATGAGGGGGGACTGCGTACCATAGATATCTCGACGCCCTCTGCTCCCCATGATGTTGGTGGCTATGACACGTCCGGCAAGTCCACCGGCGTCGCCCTCGCTGGGAGTTATGCTTATGTCGCCGATGGAGTTACCGGCCTGTGGCTCCTGGATATCTCGACGCCGGCCGCTCCCACTTTGGTGGGCTCTTTCAACACGGACGGCTATGCCTACAGCGTGGCTGTGTCCGGTGACTATGCCTACATCGCCGACGGGGGCAGTCTAGTGATCGTGGACATCAGTGATCCCAATGACCCTGTATTGGAGGGGTCCTGGGACACGCCAGGCGTGGCCTATGGCGTCGCCATCGTCGGTAATTACGCCTATATCGCCGATGGCAGCTCGGGACTGCAAGTGGTAGATATCACCACGCCCTCTGATCCACACAGTGTCGGCTCCCGCAACACGCCGGGCAACGCATACGCTGTCGCCCTCTCTGATGATTATGTCTACATCGCCGATGGGTGGGGGATGCAGGTGGTCAGTGTCGCCACGCCCAGCAACCCAGTGGTGGTCTCGCAACACCATATGCTCGGCTCGGCCTGGGATGTGGCTGTATCTGGTGATTATGCCTACGTTGCGGACCAGGAGGGTGGTCTGCGGGTGGTGGATATCTCTTCACCGGGCAGCCCGGTCGAAGTGGGGGTGTATAACACGCCGGGTGATGCCTGGGGTGTAGATGTCTCTGGTCACTATGCCTACGTCGCTGACCAGGGCTCTGGTCTGCGCGTGGTGAATGTCTCTGACCCATTGCTGCCATTGCCGGTGGGTTTCTACAATACGCCTGGCCTGGCCTATGATGTGGATGTCTCTGGTCACTATGCCTACGTCGCCGACGGCAGTGGCGGCCTACGAGTGGTGAATATATCCGACCCTGCCCATCCCGCTGAGGTCGGCTTTTACGAGACCGGCAGCGGAGCCTGGGATGTGGTCGTCGTTGGCGGTTACGCTTACGTTGCTGAGGGAGATGGCCTGCAAGCGGTGAGCATCGCCGACCCTGCTCACCCTGTCCCGGCGGGCTTCTATCATGTCGCTGGCGGTGCCTGGAGCGTGGACATCGCCGGGAGCTATGCCTACGTTGCCGACTATCGCAACGGCTTGCAGGTCATAGATATTTCCAAGCCAAATGCGCTGCAAGGAGTTGGTTACTACGACTCGCCTGGGCAGGCCCTCGGCGTGGCTGCTGTGGAGGGGTATGTCTGCTTCGCCGATGGAGAGGGTGGTATGCGCATTGTGCGCACTACCTATCCTGACGACCCGGTCGAGAGCGGCTACTATGACCCGCTGTGGTGGATCAGGGGCAGCGCTATCGTCGGCGCTTACGTCTATGCGGTTGGTGGGGACGGGGGCCTGGTCATTTTGCACGTCCTGGCCCTGGACCTGCAGGCTACTCCTACGTCGCTCATTATTCTGGCCGAGACGGGGGGGGATAACCCTCTGCCTCGCTCCGTCCGTGTTGAGAGCGCCGGCTCCGCCCTCGGTTGGACCGCCGCACTCAGCCCCACCGTCACCTGGCTCGACATCGATCCCACCAGCGGCACCACTCCCGCCGACATAACCGTCACGGTCGACATCGCCGGCCTGGTCGCCGGTCATTACGAGACACAAATAGCCATCGAGGCCGAGGGAGTGGCCGAGAGCACCCGCCTTGTCCCCGTGACCCTGAGCGTGGTAGATGATCTCTATGCTGTCTACTTGCCCCTTATCGGGCGTAATCACTGACCATCAGCGACCCTAGTGGTATACTGCCCAACAACACGATATCAAAGGAGCACAGAGGCATGTTTCATCCTTCTGAGCGAGTTCTGGTAGCCGTGATGAACAACCGACGTGATTTCGAGCTTGCCCGCGACGAGGGCTGGTACCGCATTCCGGTCCGCCACGCTCCGCCCAGCGCCACCGAGGCGGCTGTGCTGGCGTTCTACTTTACCAAGCCGTTTGGCGATGAAAAGTGGGCCGTCCACTGGTACGCCCCTGTCCGCGGACACGAGTTGGTCCGCCGCCGCGACCTGCTGCCGGCTGAATCGGGCCACCCCCGCGCCGACGAGCTGTACTACAAGCTCCAGTTAGGGCCTCTGGAGCGGCTGGAACGGCCCATCCCCAGCCTGCGCTGGCGGCGGGTGACTTTTATCGAGACCTCTTGGGACCGCTTTGTCGCTGCCACCGAGATCAATGATCTCTACGTCTCTGGCGCTGACGGGCTCTTTGTCATCCTGAAGGAGGCGGGGTTCTGGCCGGAGCGGGAGGTCGAACTGCGCGAGGAAGGGGGGATGTACACAGTGGACCTGGCTATCCACTGCCGGGCTGGTACGGTCGCTATCTGCCTGGACGGTCGTCCGGCCCCACCCAGCGCCCTCTGTGACCCGGACCTGGAGCTGGTCCGCAGGGCGGTGGAGCGAATGGGGGGTGAGGTCGGTGTGGAGCGTGGGTGAGGATTGGGGTTTCTGATGGCTGTTCTTGGACGACTTTTTCTCTTTATCAAACCGTACTGGAAAGCTCTCCTGCTCAGCGCGTTCCTTCTGGTGGGCCTGGCGGGTGTAGAGTTGTTGCCACCGCTTTTCCAGCGGGCTATTGTGGACGGTGTGATTGGGGGGCGGGACCTGGCCCGGCTGGGCGGGCTGGTCGCGGCCCTGGTGGGTGTCTATGCCCTCAAGGAAGCGTTCCGCGCTGCCGATCTCTATCTCCGTCACGTCCTGGGGGAGCGGTTCATCTTTGACCTGCGGGTGCGCCTCTATGCCTACCTGCAACACCTCTCCCTCTCTTTCTTTGAACGCACCTCTACCGGCGAGCTCATGTCCCGCGTATCCAACGACGTCAATGCTCTGGAGCAGTTCGTCACCCACGGGTCGGCATTGACGGCTGTGGACCTGCTGCGGCTGGTGGGCACATCGGTGGTTCTATTTCTCCTCGACTGGCGGTTGGCCTTTCTGGTACTCCTGCCGGTGCCCGTGCTAGCTGTGGTGCTGCGCTACTTTAACGTCCGTATCCGTCCTGTGTACCGCCGCGTGCGTGACCGGCTGGGCGACATCAATGCCCGCCTGCAGGACAGCATTTCCGGTATTCAGGTCATTCAGGCCTTTGGGCAGGAGGAGCGGGAGCTGCACCGTTTCACCGTCGAGAGTGAGAACTATTACCGGGCTCGCGTGCGCGGGATTCGCTATTGGTCCACCTACTTTCCCGCTGTAGGGTTCGTCGCCTCACTGGGGATGGTGACCGTGCTGGGTGCGGGCGCGGTGATGGTCGTGCGCGGCGAACTCTCGCTGGGGACGCTGGTGGCGTTTCTCTCTTATACCCTCTCCTTCTATCAGCCTATCAACCGCTTGACCGAAGTCGACAACGTCTTTCAGCAGACCATCGCTGCCGGGGAGCGGATTTTCGAGCTGCTGGATACCACCTCCGAGATCGAGGATGCGCCCGAAGCCATCCCCCTCCCCCCGCTTGCGGGCGAAGTGGTCTTTGACGATGTGACCTTTCGCTACGGCACAGT
>JAOZPF010000220.1 GCA_029932895.1 Anaerolineae bacterium
GTACACGCCGCTGACCGGCACCGGGGGCACGGCCAGTTCGACCGATTATGCCGTTAGCTTTACCGTTGGTCAAACTGGACCTGGCACATACGCCAGCGCGGACTATGGTGCTTGTCTGGGCTACTGGTGCGGGGCAGGAAGGGAGTACAGGGTCTATTTGCCGCTGGTGCTGCGCAATTACTCGTGACACCAGTCGGGTGGTGAAAAGTGCATGCCGGAGGCAGCTTCACTGCCTTCGGCATGCGCGTGTTCCCACAGTTCGGTCCATAGGACAGGATGGAGAATATGGGACTCGGGTCCAGAGTGCCTGGTAGACTGTGGCGGAGGGGGAGATTTTTCCTCCTGCTGGCAATCGTCCCTTGCGTTTTGATCTTGATCTTTGGCCTCTTTGTCAAGACGACCGAGGAATATGGCTGCGCGATGCGCGTCATCGAACAAAGCCCGGTGGTGCGTAGGGAAATAGGGCGACCGCTAGAGCCGGGGTTGTTTGCCTGGACGCCGTACTTTCGCCGACATCTATACCTGGGCGGCGGTTTCCACCTTGGTCGCCTCGGTGCAGGTGTGTGCTGCCAGCGCGTCAGGGTTGACGAATCGGATGGTTCGCGGTATAATCTCTTTCGACCTTCCTCGGTAGCTCAATTGGCAGAGCAACCGGCTGTTAACCGGTGGGTTGGAGGTTCAAGTCCTCCCCGAGGAGCTCGTGGTAGGGATAAATCGGCCCGGCCATCCCTGGCCGGGCCGTGGTGTGACAGGCTCGCATGACGCCGCGGGAAAAAACTGGCGGACATCCGCCCTGGATAAAGTGTTCCCGTGGCGATTCCCGGTTTTGACGATAAGCTATTATCGTGTTATAATTTGGCTTCGTGGTCCCGACAGCCACCGACGCTTTCCGGGGGAGAGGGTATGCAAACTCCTGCTTTGGCCAAGTCCTATGCGCGGATCGCCGGCTCGTTGAGCCTGCCCGCCTTGATCGAGGTACAACTGGAATCGTACCGCTGGTTCCAGAAAGAAGGGCTGAAAGAGCTCTTTGACGAGGTCTCGCCCATCGTCAGCTACACCGGCATGCTCCGGCTCCACTTTCCCAGCACCAAGCCCGAGAGCGCGCAGTTCGATCTGGGCTATCGCTTTGGCGAGCCGACCTACACTCAAGAAGAGTGCCTGGAGCGGGACGTCACCTACGCCGCCCCGCTCAACGTCGACGTCGTCCTGGAAAATCGGGAGACGGGCGAGATCATCCGCTCCGAGATATTCTTGGGCGACTTTCCGCTGATGACCGAGAATGGGACCTTTATCATCAACGGGACCGAGCGCGTGGTCGTCAGCCAGTTGATCCGCTCCCCCGGTGTCTATTTCGACATCGAGGAGGATCGCGCCACGGGACGACGGCTCTGCATGGCCAAGCTGATTCCCGACCGGGGCGCTTGGATGGAGTTCGAGAGCCGCAAGACCGGGTACCTCACCCTCAAATTCAACCACAAGCGCACGGTCCCCGTCACCATCATTCTGCGCGCTATGGCCGCTATCGACGATGGAGCGGGGTCCAATGTTCTCCTGGAGGGGACGGACGAGGAACTGGCGGCGCTCTTTGCCGATGCCGATACCCTCCCCGACATTCAGTGGATCCCCACGACGATCCGCCAGGAGCCGAACTGGGAGCCGCGGGAAGGGCGCACCATTGCCCAGGAAGCGCTGCTCGAGTTCTACCGCCGCATGCGGCCTGGCGACCCGCCTACTCTGGAGAACGCCGAAGAGTTCTTGATCTCCCAGCTCTTTGACAGTCGCCGCTACGACCTGCAACGGGTGGGGCGGTACAAGCTGAACCAGCGGCTGGGCCTGAACCTGCCGATGAGCCAGCGCACGGTGACCAAAGGGGACATCGTGGCCCTGGTCCGCAACATGATCCGCATCAACAATGGCATCGAGGATGCCGATGACGTTGACCACCTGGGCAACCGCCGCGTCAAGACGGTGGGCGAGCTCGTGCAAAGCAAGCTTCGCGTCGGCCTGCTCCGTATGGAACGGGTGGTCAAGGAACGAATGTCCCTGCGCAGCGAGACGGAGCCGCCCACGCCAGTCAACCTGATCAATATCCGCCCGGTCGTCGCCTCCATCCGCGAGTTCTTTGGCTCCAGCCAGCTTTCCCAGTTCATGGACCAGACGAACCCGCTGGCCGAGCTGACCCACAAACGAACCCTGTCGGCGTTGGGGCCGGGGGGACTGCGGCGGGAGCGGGCCGGGTTCGAGGTGCGCGATGTCCACCACTCCCACTATGGTCGTATCTGCCCCATCGAGACCCCGGAGGGACCCAACATCGGCCTCATTGGCCGCCTGGCGACCTACGCGCGGGTCAATGACTTTGGCTTCATCGAGACCCCCTACCGGCGCGTGATCCGCCAGGTGGAGCCGACGGTGGAGGGATTGAGCGGAGAGATATTGCGCGAGCCGGTGGTGGACCCCGAGACCGGGCAGGTTGTGGCCGAGGCCGGCGCGGAGGTCACGCCGGAGCTGGCAGAGCAGATTGCGGCGCTCAACCTCACCGCCGAGGTGCAGATTCGCCCGCGAGTGACGGACGATGTGGTCTACCTTTCGGCGGACAAGGAGGAACGGTACACGATTGCCCAGGCTAACGCCAAGCTGGACGAGCGGGGGCACTTTGTCCACCCGCGGATCTCGGCCCGGCGGGGCGAAGAGTTTCTGCTCACTGTGCCGGAGGAGGCCGACTTTATCGACGTCGCTCCCTGCCAGGTGGTCGGCGTGTCCGCCGCATTGATCCCCTTCCTGGAGCACGACGACGCCAACCGCGCCCTGATGGGCTCCAACATGCAGCGCCAGGCGGTCCCGCTCTTGCGCTCTAACGCGCCTGTCGTCGCCACCGGCATCGAGCGCCAGGCGGCAGTCGATTCCGGGCAGGTTACCCTGGCCTATGACGACGGGGAGGTGGTGAGCGTCACAGGGGAGCAGATCGTCGTGATGGAGGGTGGGGAGCGGCGGCGTACCTACCGCTTGCGCAAGTACGACCGCTCGAACCAATCGACCTGCATCGACCAGCGACCCGTCGTCCACAAAGGACAGCGGGTGCGCGAAGGCCAGGTCCTGGCCGATAGCTCCTCCACACACGGCGGCGAACTGGCGCTGGGGCAGAACGTCCTCTGCGCTTTTCTCTCCTGGGAGGGGGGAAACTTTGAGGATGCCATCCTCGTCAACGAGACCCTGATCTGGGAGGACAAGTTCACCTCTATTCACATCGAAAAGCATGAGGCGGAGGCGCGCGATACCAAGCTGGGGCCTGAGGAGATCACCCGCGATATCCCCAATGTGGGGGAGGACGCGCTGAAGGACCTGGACGAGGAGGGGATCGTCCGCGTCGGCGCAGAGGTGGGGCCATCTGATATCCTCGTGGGCAAGATCACGCCCAAGGGGGAAAAGGAGCTGACCCCTGAGGAGAAACTGTTGCGCGCTATCTTTGGCGAGAAGGCGCGGGAGGTGAAGGACTCGAGCCTGCGGATGCCACACGGCGAGCGGGGCAAGGTGGTCGATGTCAAGGTCTTTGACCGGGAAGAGTACCGGGACCTGCCGGCCGGAGTGGTGCGAATGGTACGGGTGGGTGTGGCCCAGCGCCGCAAGATTACCGAGGGCGACAAGATGGCCGGCCGCCACGGCAACAAAGGGGTCATCTCCCAGGTGGTGCCCGTCGAGGATATGCCTTTCCTCAAGGACGGGACGGCCATCGAGTTGATCCTGAACCCCCTGGGGGTGCCGGGACGGATGAACATCGGCCAGGTCTTGGAGACCCACCTGGGATGGGCGGCCAGTCGCCTCGGTTTCCGCGCCGTCACCCCGGTGTTTGACGGCGCTACCGAGGACCAGATCGCCGCCGAGTTGGCACGGGCCTGGATGATCGACCAGGCCTGGAGGGTCGTCACGGAACGCGCCTGGACCTGGTTGAAGGCGCAGGATTATCCCCTGGAGACCCTCGTTGACGACACGGAGGCCAGCTTGCTGTACGTCCTGGCCTGGTTGGGCGAGCGGGGATACGACGAGACCCTCCTGGCCGAGGATATGGTCTATGCTCGCCGTTCAGTGCTCAGGGAGTGGCTGAAGGAGCGGGGGTACGACCCCGAGGCCTTGCTCTCGTTCGAGGGCGACACGCGCTCCCTGGCCGAGTTAGAGGAGGCGGACCAGGCGGCCCGCACCGCTTGCCTGCGTATCTGGCTGGAGGACCACGGACGGGATACGGCGGGGATGTCGGATGAAGAGGTCGGTCTGCTGGCGACGGAGGTCAGTCTGGAATTGCAAGAGCCGCTGCCCACATTCGGGCGAGCGATCCTGTACGACGGCAAGACGGGCCAACCGTTCGACCAGCCGGTGACGGTGGGAACGATCTATATGCTCAAGCTGGCCCACATGGTCGAGGACAAGGTCCACGCCCGCTCCACCGGCCCCTACAGTCTGGTGACGCAGCAGCCGCTCGGCGGCAAAGCCCAGTTCGGCGGCCAGCGGTTTGGCGAGATGGAGGTCTGGGCGCTGGAGGCCTACGGAGCGGCCTACACGTTGCAGGAGATGCTCACCATCAAGTCGGACGATGTGCAGGGTCGGGTGCAGGCCTACGAGGCCATCGTCAAGGGCGAACCGATCACCGAGTCGGGTGTGCCGGCCTCGTTCAAGGTTCTGATCAAGGAACTGCAAAGCCTGGGCCTGGCCGTCGAGGCGGTGACGGAGAGCGGTGAGGTTCTCCACTTTGGCCGCCAGGAATCGCGCGCCCGGATTCCACGTCTGGCGACGGGTCTCCTGGGGCTGGGGAGCAGCCGCCGCGGCCCGGTTGACTAAAATCGCGAGCTGTGGTACAATTCCCGCTCATTAGGGGGATGGCAGCTATATCTCCTGCCGTCCAGTTGACAGTGTATGGGTGAGTGGAGGCCATCAGAACGGTGGATGGCCTTCTTGATTGATTTTCCAGCCTTTGCAGGGGGAAGAATGCCCACAATCACTCAGTTGGTA
>JAOZPF010000021.1:0-4545 GCA_029932895.1 Anaerolineae bacterium
CCCAAGTCGAAGCGGGTGATCAGCCCCCACAGGTAGTTGAAGAACTGGCTGTCAAAGGGATTGATGGTGATGTCGAACTGTTCTGCTGGGGCCCAGCCCTCCAGCCCTCCCTGGTGAAGTTGAACCATCACCCACTCGCCGGGCAGGCCCGGCGGCGGAGTCTCTCCCTCGACTGGGGTAAAGTGGAACTCGACGCGGCGCAACCAGCTCAGTTTTTCCTGTTCTACCCAGATTGGCACGCCCTCGTCCACGGCGACCTGAATCCAGTCTTGATCCCCTTCGGTATAGCGGTCGGAGATAGGCAGCTGATCCCCCTCCAGGGCCAGCATCACCGGTGGGCTGGCGGGGTCGTGCTCTTCATGGAGAATGATCAGCGGTTCGAGGGCCGTTGCCCGGCTGCCGCGCAGGTTGATCACCATGGGGCGGTCGAGCCCCTGCGAGTGCCGGATCTGGTTCAGGTATTCCTCGGGCACGCCGGGCCGCATCGCCGCTCTGATGGGGTCGCCGGGCATGACGCGCAGGAGGATAAAGACCAACACAAGGAGAATAAGGACCATGGGGATGGTCAAGAGAAAACGCGTGATGATGTAAGCGCGGAGTGAGCGCATAATCTCCCTCCACAATCCCGGTAGGGCGGGTTGGAGGCCCGCCATACAGGATTATGTCACATTGGACCGTTGGCTTTCTGCTACTTGGTCAGGGTAAAGTAGTGCAGGAACAGGGTCGGATCCAGGGTGACCCCACCGACGTTCTTCTGAGTCACGACCAGCAGCAACCCCTGAGTGAAGGGGATGGTGGGCGCTTCGGTGGTCCACAGCTCCTGGACCTGTCGGTAGAGGTCTGCCCGCTCGTCCATATCGGTCGAGAGGCGGGCCTGCTTGATCAGGTTGTCCATATCTTCGTTGCAGTAGAAGATGCCGATGTCGTCGGAGGTGCCGCACTCGGCGAAGGGGGAGGTGTAGTTGTCGGGGTCCAAGTAGTCGGGGTACCAGCCGAGCAGGAAGACGGGCATCGTGCCAGGGCCAAAGTAGTCGGTATAGGTGGCCCACTCAGCGGACTGGAGGTTGACCTGGATGACGCCGGTCTCTTCCAGGGCCTGCTTGAGGATGGCTGCCACGTCACCCTCGGTGGGGCCATAGTGATCAGGGGTCCACCAGAGGTCCATGACCAGCGGGTTGTTCTCGTCAAAGCCAGCCTGAGCCAGCAGGTCGATAGCTCCCTGCAGGTCCCGGTCGCCGAAGGCATCGATGTGGCCGAACATTCCGGCCGGCACCATGCTGTAGAGGTTCTGGTGGGTGCCCTGGAAGACGACGTTAGAGATCGAGTCGCGGTCGATGGCCATAGAGATTGCCTCGCGGACCAGCGGGTTGTCAAAGGGCGCGGTGGTGGTGTTGAAGCAGATGTAGCGGATGTAGGGGCCTGCACCTTCATAGAGGTTGTAGTTGTCATTGTTGCGGAAGTCGTCATAGTCCGAGGGGGTCAGAGTCTTCCACGCGACGTCGACGTCTCCCGCCTCCAGCGCCAGCCGCAGGGCGGTCGAATCGGCATAGTAGCGGACGACGATGTGGGGATAAGCTGGCGGGTCGCCGTAGTAATCATCATTGGCCACCAGGTCCATCTCCACGTCCCGCTCCCAGCTGGCGATCTTGTAGTGGCCGATGCCGCCGCAGGTCGAATCAGGATCGAACTCGTCCTCCGGGTAGCAGTTGGGGCTGACGGGCGAGTAGGGCTGGGTGGCGATCAACAGCGGGAAGAAGCCAACCGGGTCGATGAGCGTGAACTTGACCGTGTACTCGTCGACGGCCTCTACTTGGTCCACGAAGGAGGTGACCAGCCAGTTGGGGTCTCCCTCCAGCCGCATGACGCGGTTGATGGACCAGACGACGGCGTCGGCGTTAAAGGGTGTGCCGTCGGGGAAGACGAGCCCCTCTCGCAGGTGGAAGGTGTATTCCAGCCCGTCATCGCTGACATCGTAGGACTCGGCCAGGCCAGGCTGCAGCTCGGTGGTGCCGGGGATGTAGGTGAGCAGGGTGTCCATCGTGTTGTGGTGGATCTCCCAGGTGTGAAAGTCGTACGAGTTGGCTGGGTCGAGGTCGGTGACCGAGTCGGTGGTGCCGATGATCAGTGGTTCGACCTCGGGCGCTT
Organism: Anaerolineae bacterium; assembly: GCA_029932895.1. Taxonomy (GTDB): domain Bacteria; phylum Chloroflexota; class Anaerolineae; order B4-G1; family DUEL01; genus JAOZPF01. The sequence continues at coordinate 2,146 of JAOZPF010000021.1, forward strand.
CGGTGGGGGCTTCGGTGGGCGCCTCGGTCGGTGCCTCGGTCGGTGCCTCGGTCGGTGCCTCAGTCGGCGCCTCGGTGGGAGCGGGGGTGGGAGATGGCTTGCAGGATACAGCGAGCCCCGCCAGGAGCAAGACAACGGTCAGAATGCTGAGTGTACGCAAGAACTTCATTTTCTCCTCCTCTAGTTGTGAAGAAACGTTCTTCCATCGCACCGGGATCTGTACGCGCTTCTGCCCGGCATCACCTCCTTTCGCTGTATAGCGCCCCAATGTTTCGAGGACAGTATACTAATATTAGGCGAGATGTCAAACGCGCTTCCCTGCCACCACGAATTGAGGTATAATCCCGGTTGAGAAATCCACGCGAAGGAGTTACCTGTGAGTGAACGATTTCGAATCCTCATGGCCAAGCCTGGCCTCGACGGCCATGACCGCGGGGTCAAGGTTGTCGCCCGAGCTCTCCGAGATGCTGGGATGGAGGTCATCTATACCGGTCTGCGGCAGACGCCGGAGATGATCGTGGAGGCTGCTCTCCAGGAGGACGTGGACGCGATCGGCCTGAGCGTCCTCTCCGGCGCTCACATGACCCTGGTCCCCCGTGTGATCCAGGGGCTGCGGGAGGCGGGTCTGGAGGGAGTGCAGGTGTTTCTAGGGGGGATCATACCCGACGAGGACGTCGCGGCTCTGAAGGAGCTGGGCGTAGTTGCCATCTTTGGCCCCGGCGCTTCCACCGCCGAGATCATCGAGGCTGTGCGAGACAGTCTAGCGGGGGGCTAACGTGGAGTTGGTCTCCCAAATTTTGGCCGGAGACCGGCGCGCGCTGGCCCGGCTTATCTCCTTCGTCGAGGACGACGGGCTGGCAGCCCGCCAAGCTCTGGCAGCTCTCTACCCCCACACCGGTCATGCCCACATCGTCGGAGTGACCGGCGCGCCTGGCACCGGCAAGTCCACCCTGGTCAACGAGATGACCAAGGAGCTGCGTCGTCGAGGGCGCACGGTGGGCATTGTGGGAGTGGATCCTACCAGCCCGTTCACTGGCGGCGCGCTGCTGGGCGACCGGGTACGGATGCGCGACCTGGCGGGCGACTCGGGCGTTTTCATCCGCAGTATGGCCACGCGGGGAAGCCTGGGCGGGTTGGCTCGGGCCACCGGCGAGGTGGTCAAGGTGCTGGACGCAGCCGGGTTCGAGATGGTGTTGGTGGAGACGGTGGGGGTGGGCCAGGCGGAGGTGGATATTGCCCGCACGGCTCACACTACGCTGGTGTTGGAGGCCCCAGGGCTGGGGGATGACGTGCAAGCGATGAAGGCCGGCCTGATGGAGATCGCCGACGTGCTGGTGGTGAACAAAGCGGACCGGCCCGGCGCGGCGCGGACGGCGCGGGCGCTGGAGGTCACGCTCGAACTGGGGCGGAGCCAGCGGCAGGATGGCGACTGGCGACCGCCGGTGCTCAAGACGGTGGCACTGGATGGGACGGGAGTGGAGGAGTTGCTTGATACGGTAGCTGCTCACCGCGCCTACCTGGAGAAAAGCGGTCTCTGGGCGGTTAAGGAGCAGGAGCGAGCCCGGTCCGACCTGATGCGGATGCTAGAGCGCACTCTGGTCGAGCGGCGGGTGGAGCGTGGGGGGGCGATTTGGCTGGTGGGGGGGGGGGCGCGGGTCGCGGCGCGGGAGGTGGACGTGTACGCGGCGGTGGGGGCGTTGTTGGATGCGGGGAGCATTGATGGATTCCCATAACGGTTATCAGTATGTGCCGAGCACCCGCCGGACGGCGAAAGTGCTGTTGGTCGGCGAGTAGGCTATGGTCCGTCTCCTATTGGTGCGCCACGGGCGCTCAGAGATGAACGCGGAACGGCGGGTCCAGGGATGGCTGGACTCGCCGTTGGACGATATGGGGCGGGCGCAGGCGCGGGCGCTGGTGAAGCGACTGCGCACCGAGGCTCCCGCTCTCCTCTATACCAGCCCGCTGCGTCGAGCTCAAGAGACAGCCGAGATCATCGCTGCGGCGTTGGGCATCGGGGTGATGGGCGACGAGCGGCTGAAAGAGCGCGGTGTGGGGGACCTGGCTGGGCTGACCGGCGCAGAGATCGAGGCGCGGTTCCCCGGATTCCTCGAAAGCTGGCGGTCCACCAGGATGGTGGCCCCGCCTGGGGGCGAGGCCCCGCGCCGCTTTGGGGAGCGGGTGGCAGCCGCTTTTGAGCAGATCGTCGCTCGTCACCCCGATAGTGTCGTTGGTGTGGTGACCCATGGCGGTGTCCTGGCGGTCTACCTGGGGTATTTGTTGGGGATCGAGACCGGGCGCTGGGCGCCGTTCTCCTTTGGCAATGGTTCGCTCTCCGTCGTCGACATCGACGGGGCCGGTGTCCGTATTCGCGTAGTCAACGAGCGCTGTCACCTGACGGTT
>JAOZPF010000021.1:4555-7301 GCA_029932895.1 Anaerolineae bacterium
GGCTTGACCATGACGATCTCGGCGCCTTCCTGAATGTCCGCCGCCACCTCGCGGTTTACTTGCCCTTTTCGCTGATGCAGGAAGAACGGTGGTACGAACGGCTGCAGGCCCGGATAGAGCGCAACGAGGTGGTGGTCCTGGCGCTGGAGACCGCCGAGGGGGTTCACATTGGCAGCGTGGGGCTGGAGAATATAGACTGGAAGGAGCGCAGTGCGGCATTGGGGATTGTCATTGGGAAGAAGGATTACTGGGGGCAGGGGTATGGCACCGATGCCGTCCGCACGATGCTTCGTCTGGCTTTTGCAGAGATGAATCTGCACCGGGTTTATCTGCAGGTGGACGATGATAACGAACGCGGCATCCACTGTTATGAAAAGTGTGGTTTCAAGAGAGAGGGACGGATGAGGGACTGCGTCTTTCGCGAGGGGCGGTACCACAGCCAATTGCTGATGAGCGTGCTCAGTTCTGAATTCCACCTGGAGGAGTAACACGATGGGATCGCACGGAACGATCAAGTTGTTTGGCGGGTCCGGTTGTCCGGAGTTAGCGCAAGAGATCAGCGACTATATTGGCACGCCGCTCTCGGGGCGCAAGCTCTTTCAATTTGCCAACGAGAACATCTTTGTGCAGCTCGACGAGAGCGTGCGCGGGCAGGATGTCTTTCTGATCCAGACGACCTCCTCGCCGGTCAACTATAACATTATGGAGCTTTTGATCTTTTTGGACGCGCTGCGCAGGGCGTCGCCAGACCGGATCACGGCGGTGATACCATACCTCGCCTATGGTCGTTCCGACCGCAAGGACCAGCCACGGGTGCCCATCGTCGCCCGCCTGGTCGCGGATATGATCGTCGACGCGGGCATAGACCGCTATATCCTGCTCGACCTCCACGCCGATCAGATACAGGGCTTTTTCAGCGTCCCCGGCGACGTTCTGACGGTGTTCCCATTGCTCTCGGACTATATGAAGGAAAAGCAACTGAAGGACGGCGTGGTGGTGGCAGCGGACCTGGGGTTTGCCAAGAAGGCGCGGAACTTTGCCGAGGAGTTGGGGCTGCCGCTGGCGATGGTGGAAAAGCGGCGGATTGCCCAGGACACGGAGGCGTTGACCCTAGTTGGTGATGTGGAGGGGCGCGATGTGATTGTCCTTGATGACGAGGTGGACACCGCGGGCACGATGGTCAATGCGGTCAACATCGTGCGGAGGTACGGGGCGCGGGATGTCTATCTCTGCTTCGCCCACGCTGTTCTCTCGCCCCCGGCGATAGAGCGTTTGTGTTCTCTATCCGTCCAGGAGATGGTGACCACGAACTCGGTGCCGATTCCACCAGAGAAACGGAAGCAGTTGCCCTATTTGACGACACTCTCGGTCGCGCCATTGTTGGGGGAAGTGATTCAGCGCGTCCACGACGGTTGCAGTGTGGGGGAGGTCTTTCGCCGCTACCGCCGCTACCAATAACTGGCGCGGCGGCTTGTACTATGCCAGGGCGCTGTCCCGTTTGCTCAGGTAGTGGATGTGGGGATCGATCTCGACGTAGCCGATCTTTTGGAACAGGGCCAGGGAGGCTGGGTGGTCGCTTTCCACCAGCGCAGCGATGACATGCATTCCCTGGGAGCGCAGTTGTCTCTCTGCCGCCTCCACGAGCCTGGCCCCATAGCCACGGCGGCGAAAGGCCGGGTCCACCACCAGCCGGTTGATCCACCCCTTGCGGCTGTCGTGGGTGGCGATCACGGCTCCTACCAGTTGCCCATTCACCTCCAGACCGAGGATAGTCTGGACGCCGCTCTGGAGCTGGCGGGCTATGGCCTCGCGGCTATCGCGCCCCTGGAGGCGGAGGGAGTCGAGTCCGGTTCGTTGCCAGAGGGCCAATAGTCGGTCGTATTCTTCTATGCCCAGGGCGCGAATCCGCTCCGCGGCCATGTTACCCGTCCATATCTGGCACGCTGCGCCGGAGGATCTCGATCTGTTGCAGAGCCTGTCCCGCGCCGATGGCCACGCAGGCCATTGGCGCTTCGGCCACCCAGGCAGCTACGCCGGTCTCTTTGGTGATCAGCTCATCCACCCGGCGCAAGAGGGAGGTCCCTCCCACCAGCGCGATTCCCCGTTCGATGATGTCGGACGAGAGCTCGGGCGGGGTGCGTTCCAGCACCGACTTGACCACGTTCACCATCGCTGCCAGTGGCTCTTGGAGTGCTTCTGTGATCTCTTCTGACGTCAGTTCGATCGTGCGCGGCAGCCCAGCCACCTGGTCCCGCCCCTGAATCTCTAGGGAGAGAGGCTCGTCCAGTGGCAAGGCGCTGCCGATCTTGATTTTGGCTTCCTCGGCGGTGGGCTGACCGATGATGAGGTTGTACTTGCGGCGGATATAGGCAATGATAGCCTCGTCCAGCCGGATGCCGCCCACGCGGACTGAGTTGGCGGCGACGATGCCGTTCATGGCGATGACGGCTGCCTCGCTGGCTCCGCCGCCCAGGTCCACGACCATATTCCCAGAGGGCGTGCTGATGGGCAGGCCTGCGCCTATCGCGGCGGCCAGTGGCTCGGGGATCAAGTGGGCCTGACCAGCTCCGGCATCGATGGCAGCGCGGCGCACAGCCCGCCGTTCCACGCTGGTCACGCCGTAGGGGACGCTGATCATCACGCGGGGGCGGAAGAAGCGGGAGATGCCACCGGCCTTGTCCAGAAAATAGTGCAGCATCCGCTCGGTGACCATATAGTCGGCGATGACACCGTCGCGCAGGGGCCG
>JAOZPF010000021.1:7311-17681 GCA_029932895.1 Anaerolineae bacterium
GGGCCGGATGACTTCGAAAGCGCCTGGCGTGCGACCAAGCATCGCCCGCGCCTCCTCGCCCACGGCGACGATCTTGTCCTCCTCCACCGAGACGGCGACGACCGACGGCTCCTGGAGGACGACCCCTTGTCCTCGAACATAGACGAGCACATTTACTGTGCCCAGGTCGATTCCTATTTCCTTACCCAGCAAAGCAGCCTCCGATGGACCGGGCTGTCCGGGGGACCGCCCGGTGATTCAATGCGGTCCGAGGGGGATTACAGCTCCCGCTCCCGGTACGGCCTTCGCCGTCGGGCCACCCGCAGGCGGACCAGGGAGCGGCGCAGGGCGTTCATAGCAGCGACTCGCTGTTCCGGTGGCGGTGCTTGCTTGAGCAGCTCTTCTGCCCGGTGGCGCGCCGCCTCTGCTCGCTCCACGTCGATCTCTTCGCCTCGCTCGGCTATATCCGCCAGCACGATCACCCGGTCCGGCAGTACCTGCATATAGCCGCCGTGGATGGCAAAGACCATCTCCTCATCACCCTGGCGGGCGACCAGTTCTCCTACTGCCAGCGCGGTGACCAACGGGGCGTGGTGGGGTAGAATGCCCATCAGCCCTTCCGATCCGGGGGCCAACACCGAATCGACCTCGCCGACGAACAGTTCCCCCTCCGGGGTGACAACGCTCAACTCGAGTCCCATAATCTCACCGTTGGTCTCTAGGCTGCCTGCAACTCACGGGCCTTTTCCACGGCCTCTTCGATGGGGCCGACCATATAGAAGGCGTCCTCAGGCAGGTCGTCGTGCTTGCCCTCTAGAATTTCGCGGAACCCTCGCACTGTCTCCTCGATGGAGACGTATTTGCCAGCACGTCCGGTAAAGCGCTCGGCCACGTGCATAGGTTGGGTGAGAAAGCGCTGGACCTTGCGGGCGCGGTTCACGGTCAGTTTGTCCTCGTCGGAAAGTTCCTCCACACCCAGGATGGCGATAATATCCTGCAGGTCCTGGTATCGCTGGAGCACCCGCTGCACCTCGCGCGCGGTGTTATAGTGCTCCTCGCCCACGATGCGGGGGTCGAGGATGCGGGAGGCGGAGGTGAGGGGGTCGACCGCCGGGTAGAGAGCCTGGGCAGCCAGCCGCCGCTCCAGGGTGATGGTGGCATCCAGGTGGGCGAAGGTGGTCACGGGGCCGGGGTCGGAATAGTCGTCGGCGGGCACATAGACGGCCTGCATAGAGGTGATCGAGCCCTGGCGGGTGCTGGTGATTCGCTCCTGCAATTCTCCCATGTCGGTGCCCAGCGTGGGCTGGTAGCCGACGGCGCTGGGCATACGGCCCAGCAGGGCGGATACCTCCATCCCAGCCATCACGAAACGGTAGATGTTGTCGATAAAGAGTAGGACGTCGGTGCCCTGGTCGCGAAAGTACTCGGCCATAGTGAGGGCAGTCAGCCCCACACGGAAGCGGACGCCGGGCGGCTCGTTCATCTGTCCAAAGACCATCACTGTCCGGTCCATCACGCCCATCTCGGTGAGGCTATTGTAGAACTCGGTGCCCTCGCGGCTCCGCTCCCCCACGCCACCAAAGACGGAAGCGCCGCCGTGGTACTTGGCGATGGTATACATCAGCTCGGCGATGACCACCGTTTTACCCACGCCAGCACCGCCAAAGATGCCGGTCTTGCCGCCCCTGGTGAAGGGGGCGACCAGGTCGATCACCTTCATCCCGGTCTCAAAGAACTCGCTGAAAGCGGCCTGCTCCTCGTAGGGTGGGGCGGCGCGGTGGATGGGGCTGTATTCGTCGGTCTCTACTGGCCCCTTGTTGTCGATGGGCCGCCCCAGCACGTTAAAGATGCGTCCCATCGTGGCTGGGCCAACGGGGACCGTGATCGGCTTGTTGGAGGTGTAGGCGGGCATACCCCGCTGAAGGCTGTCGGTGGTGTCCATTGCCACGCAGCGGACCCAGTTGCCCGATAGCTGCTGCTCCACCTCCAGGATGAGAGAATCCCCCTCGCGAGGGATCTCGACGCTGCTGTGGATCTCGGGCAAGTCCTCTGGCGCGAACTCGACATCGACCACGGCGCCCTTGACCTGCACAACACGACCAACTGCCCGCTGGGCCATTGTGACCTCCTGTTGAATGAAAGTTACCTGGTACCTGTCCGGCTCTGTTCGAGGGCTCCGGCTCCCCCAGCGATATCCAAAAGCTCTGACGTGATGGCTTGCTGCCGCGCCTTGTTGCGCATCAGCGTCAGGTCGTGCAAAAGGTCCTCCGCGTTATCCGTGGCGTTGCGCATAGCCATCCGCCGGGCGGCATGCTCGCTGGCCGAGGCCTCCAGGGCGGCCTGGTAGACCTGCAACGTGGTGAAACGAGGAAGGACGGTGTCCAGGATCGCCTGCTGGTCGGGCTCATAGATATAGTCCGAGACGCCGATAGGATGCATGTCAACGACATATTCGCTCACTGCCTGTTGCTCCAGTTTACTGGGGCAGAGGGGCAGCAGCCGCTTGATGACTGGTCGTTGTCGCAGCAGGTTGACAAAGTCGGTATAGGCCATAAAGACCTCGTCGACGTTTTCCTCTAGGAACTCGTCGATGGCGGCCCGGGCGACTGGCGAGACGTCCAGCAGGCTGGGGACGGCGGGCAGGCCGTGGAACTCGGCGATCAGGTCGGCGTGCAGCCGCCACAACACATCCCGCCCGCGACGACCGACGGTGATGTAGCGGGCGGGGACACCCAAGCGGCGGACGTACTCTGTAGCCACGCGGATAATGTTCTGGTTGTATGCCCCGCAAAGCCCACGGTCGCTGGTGAACAGCACGACCAGCACCGAGCGCACCGGCTCTCTGGCCGTGAGCATAGGGTGGAGGCTTCCCTGAGGCCCTGACAGGTTGACGATCATCTCCCAGGCGTGATGGGTGTACGCCCTGGTCGCTAGCACAGCGACCTGCGCCTTTTGGACCTTGGAGGCGGAGACCGCTTCCAGGGCTCGGGTGACCTGGGACAGGTTGTGGATGCTGCGGATATGTCGCTTGATCTCTTGCAGAGTCTCCACGGCTCTACTCCGTGGTCCACTGTTGGTTAAAGCTATCCAACGCAGCCTGTAGTTGCTGTTCCGTCTCTTCCGTCAGCCGTTTCTTGGCGGTGATATCGGCGCCGATATCGGCGTGCTCGCGGTGCATAAACCGCAGCAGTGCTGTCTCGTACACTCGCATCTTGGCGACCGGCACGTGGTCGCAGTAGCCGTTGGTGCCGGCGTAGATGATGATGATCTCGTCGGCAAGCGGCACCGGTTCGTACTGTGGCTGTTTGAGGATCTCGGTCAGGCGGCGACCCCGGTCCAGCCGCCGCTGGGTGGATTCATCCAGGTCGGAGCCGAACTGGGCAAAGGCTGCCAACTCCTGGTAGCTAGCCATATCTAGCCGCAGCCCGCCAGAGACCTGTTTCATCGCTTTGGACTGGGCATCGCCGCCCACGCGGGAGACAGAGATGCCGACGTTGATGGCGGGGCGGATGCCGGCGTTGAACAGGTCGGTCTCCAAATAGATCTGACCGTCGGTGATCGAGATGACGTTGGTGGGGATATAGGCGGTCACGTCGCCCAACAGCGTCTCCACGATGGGCAGGGCGGTAAGGCTGCCGCCGCTGGTGTCCTTTTTGCGAATCTCGTACCCTTCACCCAGCTCCTTGACCTTGGCCTCGGCCTGCTCATACCCCAGCGGGCCCACATAGACCTCGCCATCGACCCCTGTCGTTGTGTCGGGCGGAGCATCCTGGGCGACGATGAAGTAGTGGTTCGCCAGGCGAGCGGCCCGTTCCAGGAGGCGAGAGTGAAGGTAAAAGATGTCGCCGGGGTACGCCTCGCGCCCGGGGGGGCGTCGCAGGAGCAGCGAGACTTGGCGGTAGGCCCATGCGTGCTTGGAGAGGTCGTCATAGATCACCAGGGCATCCTGCCCGTTGTCCATAAACTCCTCGCCGATGGCGCAGCCGGCGTATGGGGCAATGTACTGGAGGGGAGCCGGCTCCGAAGCGGAGGCTAGCACCACTACGGTGTGGTCCATTGCCCCGTACCGCTCCAGCGTGGCGACCACCTGTCGCACCTGAGCTCGTTTCTGGCCGATGGCGACATAGATGCAGATGAGGTCCTGTCCCTTCTGGTTGATGATGGTGTCGATAGCAATGGCTGTCTTGCCCGTCTGCCGGTCGCCGATGATCAACTCGCGCTGCCCGCGACCGATGGGGATCATCGAGTCGATGGCCTTGATGCCGGTCTGTACCGGCGTATCGACGTTCTGTCGTTCCACCACGCCTGGGGCGACGCGCTCGACGGGGCGGTATTTGGTGGCGGCGATTGGCCCCTTGCCGTCAATGGGGCGGCCCAGGGCATCGACCACGCGGCCCAGGAGCTCGGGGCCCACGGGCACCGAGACGATGCGCCCGGTGCGTTGGACCGATTGCCCTTCCTCAATAGTGGTATAGTCGCCGAGGATGATGATACCGACGTTGTCTGCGTTCAGGTCAAAGGCGATGCCCGGCACTCCGCTGGGGAAGGTGACCAGTTCGCTCATCTGAACGTTGGACAGCCCCGATGCGCGGGCGATCCCGTCGCCCAGCTCGGTGACTGTGCCGATGTCTCTGGTGGTGATTGCGGGTTCGAATTGCTCGATGCGTTCCTGTAAAAGGGCGGCGATTTTTTCCATCTCTTTGTCGGGCGGGTTGGCTGCCATTGCTCCTCCGGGAATAGGAAACGTGAAAGAGAAAAACTCGTCTACTCGGGGGTCAGCCCAGTCACTGTTTCTTGGTCCAGTTTTTCGAGGACGGCGGTCAACAGCTTGAGCGCCCGGTCATAATCGTCCCGATGGATGATGGAGACGTGGCTATGGATGTGTCGGGCTGGTACGCTCAATACGACCGTCGGGACACCGGTGCGATGCAGGTGAATCTGTGAGCCGTCGGTAGCGCCGCCAGTCATTGTGGAGAACTGGAGAGGGATTTCGTTTGCCTCAGCCGTCTCGATGACCAGGTCGCGCAGCTTGAGGTTGGGGATCATCCGGGCGTCAAAAAGGAGCAGGGATGGCCCTGCCCCCAGCTTGATGGCGCTCTGCTCTGGCTTGATGCCGGGTACATCGCCGCAGATATCGGATTCCAGGATGATGGCGACGTCGGGGTTGACCGCTTCGGCGCTGGTCTTGGCCCCGCGCGTGCCGACCTCCTCCATCACGGTGGCGACGCCATAGATGGTGTTGGGGTGGGAGGCCTGGGCAAAGTAGCGTAGGGCATCGATGATCAGCGCGACGCCGACCCGGTCGTCGAACGCCTTGCCCATGTACGCCTTGCCGTTGGCCATGACGCGGAAAGCAGAGTTGGGCACCACTGGGTCTCCCAGCCGCACACCGGCCTCCTCCACCTCTTGCTTCGAGGTGGCGCCGATATCGATGTACATGTCCTTCTTCTCGACGATCTTTTTCCGCTCGTCCGGCGGGATCAGGTGGGGTGGCTTGGCACCGATCACTCCATGCAGGTCCCCCTTGTGGGTCTTGATGATGACCTGCTGCCCGAGGAGTACCTGGTCCCACCAGCCGCCCAGGGGAAGGAAGCGGAGAAAGCCGTCGTCGGTGATGTGGTGGACCATAAAGCCGACCTCGTCCATGTGACCGGCCAGCATGACGCGGGGGCCGCTGTCACCTTGCCGGCAGACCAGGCTGCCGATGCGGTCTTCTTCGATGGTGCCCAGAGGGGCCATATAGTCGCGTACAATGGCGCGGACCTCGGTTTCGTACCCGGGAACGCCGTGTGCTTCGGTGAGTTTTTTCAATAATTCTTGTGTCGGATCCATCATGTCTCCTATCTTGGAGCGTAGTATCGTCCTGCAAACAGCGGAATGATACACGATTTTGGGGGATTTGTCCAGCGGGGTTCCGCGGCGAATCGGGGTGATCGGCAGCCTCTATTCCAAAGTTGCACCACGATCAAGTGTGGAGTTACCTCTCTCGGCAGTGTCCCTGTAAAGTGTTGTTGTGCGCAAGCCCGCCCGGACGTTCACGTCCGGGCTCACAAGCATGAAACTCGACCCCCGAAGGGGGCTTTGCTGGCTTGGAGCCTGTCCGGAGAGCCAGGCGGACGGTTAGTAGTGGGCGCTTCAGCGCCGAGAAGGCGCGCTCAAGCGCGCACTATGAGCATGTTTAGGATGGGCTCTTGGCGGGGCGGGCAAGCAGCACCAACGCTCGAGAGGGGGGCCGCCGCTCTCTCCGCTAATCTGAAAGCCGTGGCTGGGATGCACTGGACAGCTAGGCTTTTCCTCGCTATAATCCCCCCTGTGAGGAGATCGCTCTCGCTCTTGCTTTTGCTCGTCATGCTGCTCGCCGCCTGCGGGGAGGAGGTTCCTGTTCAACCTCCTTCCACGCCCTCGCCGCCGACCCCCACACCGACCCCCGTCCCTGAAACCCCGGAGACGGTTGCGGCGGCGCTCTTGGCTGCGTGGGAACGGCAGGACCCTCAGGGGATGTATGCGTTGCTCTCCCCTGCCGGCCGCGCCACGACCGGCCCCGACTCTTTTGACGCCCGCTTCCGGGCGGCTTTCCAAACGGCGACGGTGCTCACAGCCACTGCGACCCTGCAGGCGGTTCTCCGCACGGAGGATCAGGCTCAGGCGGCGTGCCGCCTGGTGTGGGAGACCGCGCTGGTGGGTGATGTCATCACCGACACTGTTTTCTCCCTTTCCCTCCAGGGAGGCCGGTGGTGGGTGGAGGGGACGGGGGACCTGATCTGGCCCGGGTTGGGGGAGGATAACTATTTCTATATGGAGCGGCATACCCCTGCCCGCGCCAATATCTATGACCGCAACGGACTGGCACTGGCGGCGGAGGGCACCATCGTCACGGTGGGGGTCGTGCCTGGCGAGATTCAGGACGAGCAGGCGGTGCTCTCGGTGCTGAGCCAGGTGACCGACCTTGCGGTGAACGAGGCGTACGAGCGGTATGCCAATCGCCCCCCCGGATGGTGGACGCCCATAGCTGACGTGCCGGCCGAGGTCGGTGTGCGCTACGCCGACCTGTTGCTCAACACGCCGGGCGTCGAGGCGCGAGAGAAGGAGGGGCGCACCTACTTGGAGGGCGGCGTGGCCCCCCACGTTGTCGGTTGGGTAGCACCGGTCCCAGCGGAGGAGCTAGATACTTACCGCGCGCGGGGCTATACGGGTGATGAGTGGGTTGGGGTATCTGGACTGGAGGCATGGGGGGAGACGTACCTGGCTGGCCTCCACGGTGGCACGCTCTATCTGATGAGCCCCACCGGTCAGGTGCTGGGGGAGGTCGCCCACCGGGACGCGGTCCCCAGCCGGGCGGTCTATACGACCATCGACCGCCCGTTCCAGCACCAGGTCCAAGAAATCCTGGGAGACCGCCGAGGGGCCATCGTTGTGCTGGATGTGGCGACGGGGGCGGTACTGGCGATGGCCAGCGGTCCTTCTTTCGACAACAATGTCTTTGTCGGGCCGGGCAGTGAGGCGGCCCGTAACGGTGTTCTCTCCAACCCCGACCATCCCCTGATCAACCGCGCCACTCAGGGGACGTATCCCTGCGGCTCGGTTTTCAAGATCGTGACGGCAGCGGCGGCGCTGGAGGCGGGGGGAATGACCCCGGAGACTGCCTTTTTCTGCCCCGGCTACTGGGAGGGATTGGGGCCGAACTACCGGATGACCTGCTGGAAGGCTGACGGGCACGGGAATATCAACCTCAAGGACGCTTTGACTGCCTCCTGTGACGTGACGTTCTACTCGGTGGGGCAACAACTTGATGGGGTGGATTCGAACCTTCTACCCTCCTTTGGGCGAGCCTTTGGGTTGGGGGTGCTCACTGGACTGGCAGAGATACCGGAGGTAGCGGGGTTGATGCCCGACCCGGCTTGGAAAGAGGCGACCTACGGCGAGGGCTGGTGGGTTGGTGACACGGTCAACGTCGCCATCGGCCAGGGGTACGTGCTGGTCACGCCGCTCCAGGTGGCGCGCATGATGGCTGCTGTCGCCAATGGGGGGACGCTCTACCGGCCCTATGTGGTGGCGCGCGTCGCCAGCGCTGGCGACGCGCGGGCGGAGATCGTCACCCAGCCCGACCCGATGGCTACTCTGCCGCTCTCTCCAGAGCATCTAGCTGTCATTCAGGAGGCGTTGGCTGCGGTGACCACTGCCCCCATCGGCACGGCAACTCATCGCTACCGGGGGATGAGCATCCCGGTGGCGGGCAAAACCGGCACGGCGCAGGCACCGGGGGCGGAGTCGTTGCCGCATTCCTGGTTCGCGGCCTATGCTCCTGCGGACGCGCCCGAGATCGCAGTGGTGGTGATGGTGGAAAACGGCGGGGAGGGGTCGGCGCTCGCGGCGCCGATGGTGCGGCAGGTGGTGGAGGCGTATTACGGCCTCTCGCTGACGCCACTCCCACCCGATGCCGAGCCGACGCCGACCCCCACTCCCGAACCGTGAACTGGGAAAGTGCAACGATGATTCATCTGGCGATGGAGCGGCTGGTGCGCGGTGCGCGAGACCTGAACGTCACGCTCGACGCGAGCCATCTGGACCGTTTCCGCATCTACTACGAAGAGTTGGTGGCATGGAATCGGCGTTTCAACCTGACTGCTATCACCGATTACGAAGGGGTGCAGGTGCGCCACTTTGTCGACTCGCTTTCCTGCCTGCGGGCGCTTCCCCAGGCCGAGTTGCAGGCAGGAGCGCGGGTGATCGATGTGGGGAGCGGGGCAGGGTTCCCCGGCGTTCCGCTCAAGCTCCTGTGTCCGGGAATGCACCTCACTTTGCTCGAGGCGAGGCAAAAGAAGGTGGCTTTTCTGGAGCACCTGGTCCAGCGGCTGGGGCTGCACGGCGTGACGGTGATCCACGGCCGGGCGGAGGATGTGGGCCGCCAGCTTGCTCACCGCGAGCAGTACGATCGGGCGCTGGCGCGAGCGGTGGCCGAGATGCCAACTCTGGTGGAGTATCTGCTGCCCCTGGTGCGCGTGGGAGGCACGATCCTGGCTCAGAAGGGAGAGAACGGTCCGGCCGAGGTCCACGCCGCTGAGGAGGCGATCCGTATCCTGGGCGGGCACGTGCGGCGGCTGGTGCCGGTTGACCTGCGCGGATTGGCCGAAACGCGCTATCTGGTGGTGGTGGATAAAGTGGCGACGACACCAGACAACTACCCGCGCCGACCGGGGATGCCGGCAAAACGACCGCTGGGGGTGTGAGTGGGGATGGTCAGCGGATTGAGCGGGTTGAGCGGATTGGGGCAAGAGCGAAGTAGGGGCGAACCTGCGTGTTCGCCCGCATAGGGAGGGAGATATGGAACACCGTGAGGGGACGTTTACAGGGGCCGGGGGCCTCGAACTTGTCTATCAGTGCTGGCGACCGGAGGCTCCGCGAGGCGTGCTGGCGATCGTGCATGGCATCGGGGAGCATAGTGGCCGTTATCCGAATGTGGTCAGCTATTTGGTGGAGCGCGGCTATGCTGTCTATGGCTTTGACCAGCGTGGACATGGCCGGTCGCCGGGCCAGCGGGGGCACGTGGATGCGTTCGCGGACTTGCGAGAGGATGTGCGGGCATTCCTGGCGATGGTGAGCAGCGCGGAACCAGGCCGGCCTCTCTTTTTGATGGGCCACAGCCTGGGCGGCCTTATTGTGCTGAACTATGTGCTGTACCACCCCGAGGGATTGCAGGGCGTGATCGCCTCCGGACCGGCACTGGCCCAGACCGGCGTCTCGCCTTTTCTGATGTCGCTGGCTCGCTTTCTCTCCCGGATCTGGCCGCGCTTCTCGCTGGACACGAACCTGGACGCCACGGCGATCTCCCGCGACCAGGCGGTGGTGGCGGCCTACCAACATGACCCGCTGGTCCACTCTAAAGCGACGGCGCGACTGGGGGCGGAGATGGCGGCGGCGATGGAGTGGACGCAGGCCCACGCTGCCGACTTGCACCTGCCGCTGCTCATTCTCCATGGTGGGGCGGACCGGCTGGTGCCGCCCGAGGCCAGCCGCGTCTTTTTCGAGAATGTGACCTTTGCGGATAAAGAGCGGCACGAGTACGAGGGCGGCTTCCACGAGCCGCACAATGACATCCATCACCAGCAGGTCATGGCTGATCTGGAGCGGTGGTTGGAGAGTCACCTGTCGTAGCGGTAACTGCTCACCCTCCCGCAGGCTGGGCAGCGGTCTCGGGGCGAGAGCGGTTGCACTGTCGGACAGGGTAAATGGTTTCAACAGAACCAGTTTCATCTCTGCGGTTGTCGGAGGAGTGGGGTGCTGATGCGCATCGGTCCGCTCGAGCTTTTGGTGATCATAGCGCTGACTGTCCTCTTGGGCTTTGGGGCGTCGCTGGTGGTGCGTGTGGTGCGGATGACGAGGCTGGGGTACTA
>JAOZPF010000022.1 GCA_029932895.1 Anaerolineae bacterium
GGGTCAAGGAACCGCTGGAGCAAGTACGGGGACGTAGTGAGGAGGAGCTGAAGACGATTCAGGAGGAGGTGGCACGGGAACTGGTCCGCTTCTGGCAGGAATCGGGCCGGGAGGGAGATAATGCCATCATCGCCTTGGCTTGGGCCCCCAAAGGGATGGATGCGGAACTCCTGGCACGGGTGGCTGACCTGAAGGACAAGGAAGGAGGATGGGATACCGATCTTGCCCAAGAGTGGCTGGACGAGATACGCAATCTCTCATTTGTCAAAGTTCGTCCATCCGGTGAGCGGGCATTTCTTCACGATGAGATGTACACGCTCTTCCAGGAACATGTGCTATCCATCGCACCCGAGATCCGCAGGAAGCGGGTGTACGAGGCAATCCTGGACTATTACCAGGATCGCATCACCGCGATGCGCCAGCGAGTCTGGGAACTGTCCCAGCCGCGGCAGGTGGGTGAGGGCAGGGAAGGGGTTGGCCTGGGGATGCCCAAGCCGCCGGATGACCCGGCCGCACTGGCGCAGGCCACGGCGCGGTTGTGGATGTTGATGTCAGAGGAGGTCTATTACCGCTTGCAGTATGACCCGGTGGATGGGTACAAGACGTATTCGAGCTATGTCAAGGAATCATACTGGAGTTATGAGGATGCCCTGGAGCGGCTCCTGCGCAGCGAGCTGCTGGACTTTCGAGAGCGATGGGGAAGTGCGGATTCCCTCGGAGGGCTGCGCCGGGCAGTCGTCGATGTCGATGCTGGCCTGCGGCGCGTCGAACGGCTCAAGAGAGGGCTGAGGAATAATGAGGCTATCTCTCTGGTTGACGAGATGCGGGAGAAATGCTCTGACCTGATAAAGCAAGCCGGCCCGCTGACAGATATGGAGCTGCAGGTGCAGGAAGGGGAGATACTTACCTACCTGGGGGGAGAGGAGGAGTTGGACCGAGCGAGGAGGCTCCTCGAATCGGGGCGCAAGGGTCTGGGGTCGTTCCGTCCAAAAGACGAGTTTGAGGAATGGCGACATCAGGTTCTGCTGGCCGAGACGTACAACGTGTTGGGGTATTACTACCGTAACGTGGGCTGGTTCCGCCGGGCCGTGGCATCCTACAGATGGGCGGTGACTCAGTGGCGTCAGCTGGAACAGAGGGAGAGGGACCCGCTCCGGCGCAAGGCCTTGCGCGCTCAACATGCAAATACGTTGAACAATCTATCTTGGGCGCTGGCGGAGCATGGCAGCCTGGCGGAGGCGTCCCATTCCTGCGAGGACGCGCTAGAGATGCGCTGGAAGCTGGGACCGGCCGGCCCCGTGGCCTTTAGCCTTAACACGTATGGTTTGATCCTTGTCCGGGACGACAAACCGCATCGGGCTCGCGTGATGACCAGCCGTGCCATGTCCATCTTCCGGGACCTGGATTATCCCCGCGGGGTCGGTCTCTCTGGCATTGCGCTGGCGGAGGCGCTGCGGCGGATGAGCGCGGTGGAGTACCTGTATGCTCCAGAGGAAAAGGCCGACCTGCTCCGCCAGGCGGAACGACACGTGACGGAGGCGGTAGAGATCTTTGGCGGATCGCGTATACGGGAGCGCTCTCGCTTGGTCGAGGCGCTGATCGAGCGGGGGTGCGTCTATCGTCAGTGGGCCTGGCTCCGGCCCCAGTATAAGGCGGAAAAGGACCCCGAGAGGGATGAACTTGCTGCGCTGTCCGAGAAGGATCTGAAGCGGGCGATGAAAGAGGCCGAGGAAGGAATGGCCTACCGGCGGCTGGACGCTCACATCGACCTGGCTTGGCTCTACTACTATGTCCGGGACTATGCACGGGCAGAGCAGGAGGCCGGGGCAGCTATCGCCTCGGTGCCGGAGGAATACCGTTTCGAAGGAGGGTGGCCGAACAGGGAACAGTTGCCCCATTCCTTCTACTGGTTCCTGCTGGGGAAGGCCTACCTGCTGCGGGGCGAGGTGGCGATGCGGCAGTTTGTGTACGGCGAGCGCCAAGAGGGTTGTCTTGAAAAAGGAGGTCTCTACTACACGCTCAGTCTCGCGTATGATGAGCTCTACGCATCGGACTTTCGCGACCTGCGGCGGGCAGTTTATCGCATTTACATTCGGATCCGGCAGTTGAACGATGAGGAGTTTGGGCTCCTGCACGAGGGGATCCGGGAGGCGGTCAAGGTTTATGGGCGTAGCCCCACGCGGATGGACCGTCTCCTTGCCGAACGGAACCTGCCTGTGCGACCAGAGGCGAGATGGGTATCGCAATCCGCCCCTACCGACTGGTAGACCGCGCCGAGCTGATTCAGGTGATCGATGTGGTCTGCGCCGAGGGGGTGATGCACACCCGCCGTTTTGAGCCAACTCCGGCCTGGCGCCATGCGCTGGAGGAACCGGATTGTGCTTGCCATCTTCTCCTTGTCGCCTCCGACGGCGGGCGAGTCGTTGGCTGGTGCAGGTTGTTCCCGGCAGAAGGAAGTGGGGAGCTTGAGCTGGGCGTCGGTGTATTGGGAAGTTATCGCCGCCGAGGCGTGGGAAAAAAGTTACTCTCTAGGGGGCTAGAGTGGGCAAGCAAGGAGGGGGTCGGTGTGGTGCTTGGTACCAGACCTGATAACTATCCTGCCATCCGATTGTTTGAATGGTATGATTTTCGCATCACGGGCCGAGAGAATGGACTCCTGACGATGCGACATCCTCCCGGCCCATATACGGGGGAAAGGGAGAGACGATCGTGAGAGATATGCAGAGAGATCTTCCGCAGATCCTGTGGGATCCGCTGTTGGAGGAGGGAGTGGAGCAGGACTGTGCCTGCTCCACAGATAGGCCAGTTATCTGGGAAGCTGGGACGGAGGCGAGCAGAGAGACGGATTGCGCCTGTCCCGAGACGAGCGCACCGGTATCTTCACCCTTCCCGTCTGCGGCTGGGTTGTGGCGACGCCCGTCCGATCTCTACCGTGCCCCTCTTCCAGACGCCCACGAGCTGACTTTCAACCCCGCTGGTCCTGCCGGTGTGGTGGTGCTCAACGAGCCGGCTACGTATCTCCTGGATTCTTTTGCCACTCCACACCCCCTTACCTCCCCCACCTCCCGCCAACTGGCCTCCCTGGGCTTGCTCACTCCCGCCTGCGCGACGGAGAGCGGGGTGCGCGATACCCCACACACCCTCACTGCCTGGCTTCACGTCACCAACCGCTGCAACTTGCACTGTGCCTATTGCTACGTCCGCCAGAGTGACGAGGGGATGGACGAGCGGACCGGCCGGGCCGCGGTGGAGGCGACCGTCCGCTCCGCCGTGCGCCATGGCTTCCGCGCCGTCAAGTTCAAGTACGCCGGGGGCGAACCGACACTCAACTGGGCGCTGGTGCAGAGTTTGCACCGCCACGCCGCCGAGCGGACCGCTCGGGCGGGGTTGGAACTGCACGAGGTGCTGCTCTCTAACGGGACGTTGCTCACCACCGAGATGTTGGACTGGCTGCGCGATGCGGGGGTGCGGTTGATGGTATCCCTCGATGGCATCGGCGCGGCGCACGACGCGCAGCGGCACTTTGCCGACGGGCGCGGCTCCTTCGCGCTGGTCGCGCGCACCATCGAGCGGGCAGTCGCGCGGGGGTTGTCCCCCTATGTCTCGGTGACCGTCACGCCGGATAGCGCTGCCGCTCTCCCTGAGACTGTCGCTTTCATCCTGGAGCATGACCTGCCTTTCAACCTCAACTTTGTGCGGGGGGAGGGCGACGTCACACCTGCTGACAAGGCCCGCCTGATCGAGGGAGTGCAGGCCGCCTTCGCCGTCATCGGGCAGGCCCTACCACGCCGCCGCTTGCTCGACGGGTTGCTCGACCGCAGTTTCTTTGGCGCGGCGCATACACACCCTTGCGGCGCGGGCCGCAGTTACCTGGTCATAGGCCCGCAGGGCCGCATCGCCCGCTGCCAGATGGAGATGGAACGTGCGGTCACGGACGTCTGGGCCGACGACCCGCTGCTGGCGGTGCGCCAGCGGCAGGACGGCTTCCAGAACGTCCCGGTGGAGAGCAAGGAGAGTTGCCGGGATTGCCCCTGGCGGTATTGGTGCGCTGGCGGCTGCCCGCTGTTGGCCTACCGGACCACGGGGCGCAGCGACACCGCCTCGCCCTATTGTGAGGTCTACCGCGCACTCTACCCGGCTCTGTTGCGATTGGAGGGGTTGCGATTGCTCAAATGGAGTCCGCCGGTGGCCTGACCGCCGAACAGGAGAATGGCCCACCCGCGAGGGGGGAAGCTCTGCGCTTCCCCCCTCGTTTTGTGTAAGGTTACTGTGAGGTTGGCGCAATGAAGAGGGTAGGGCGATCACAGGAGGATGCGAGCAAGTTCTGTAGGCAGGTGGATATAATAATGATAGGGACAAGTGGTGGGACTTGATACGGTGAAAGGAGGGGAGATAAAATGCACGGTCTTTGCCTGAAAGTGGCTTTTGTCTCCTTGGGTCTGTATCTGGTGCTGCGGTCCGCGCTCGAGTTTGTGCGCCGGCAGGAGCATGGTTATGGGGCCGGGGGTAACCTGGGATGCAGCGCCGTGATCATATTCCCGCTGATTGTGGTAAGCCTGCTGCTGTTTGCCATATGGCTCGCCTGGCTGTGGGAATAGCCGCGCCAGGCCGCGTGGCAGGGAGGGGAAAATGAACGGACAGAGAGTAGCAATGAGAGGGCGGAGCGGATGTCTACCCAGGGCAGCGGTCTTTGTGGACGCCGAGAATCAGGCGGACCTGGATGTCCGCGCTTTGCTGGAGGAGCTGCGGCTGTGGGGGTTCCGCATTGTGGAGAAGCACGCCTATGCCGATTGGCGCAATCGTTGCCTGAGCCATTTCCTCCGCGTCCTGAGCCACGCCGGCTTTGCCACACACCAGGCCTGGAGCGGCTACCGCCCTGGGGCACGCAAGAACACGGCCGATGGGCATATGGAGCGCGGTATCGAGCGGGTGCTCTCCCGGCGGCCGAATATCGACATGGTCGTGATCGTGAGCGGCGATGCTTTCTTCGCGCCCGTCGCCCGCCGCCTGCGACGGCAGGGGAAGGGGGTGATTGTCGCCTCCGCCCCCCGCCGAACCAGCAGATCGTTGCGCAGCGAGGCCACGCGCTACCTGCCGTTGGGGGGAGCGAGAGGCTGGGCCGTCCATAACGTTCGCGCGGCTGCCTGATGGTGGATCATGGGAGGTGAGATGATGATGTGCAGGGTTGCAACTGCGAGTGGAAGCGCGGAAAATTACGCCGAGAGGCCCCCACTGCCGCTTGACACCACGATCTCCGTCCGGGATGGCGACACGGTGTATCGCGTTCACCATTACCTCGGACGATGGTCGTGCTCTTGCGAGTCCTTTCGCCGCATCGGTGCCTGCTGGCATATCGAGGTGGCGTTGAAACGGTGCCGAGGGGCCGAGGAACTGACGCCGGCCTCGGTGGCAGAGGCCGGCGTGCCGGACGAGAACCCCTACGTCGCGCGGAATGTGGCTTTCCGCCAAAGGTTTCAGGCCAATATCCAGACGCTCCGTCCCACTTTTGACCAGCAGAAACCGCATACGCTGTGGATTGGCTGCTCCGACTCGCGGGTCGTCCCGGAGCTGATAGTTGATGCCGGGCCGGGCGAGCTGTTCGTCCACCGCAACATCGGCAACATCGTACCGCTGCCTCAGAGCGGCGACGATTGTTTGTCGAGTGTCCTCTCCTATGCCTTGCACCACCTGCCCAGTGTGCGCGATATCGTTGTCTGTGGTCATATTGACTGTGGGGCGATGAAAGCGCTGCTCAACCCACCCTCCGCCGAGGCCGAGCCTGGTCTGGTCCGCTGGCTGGCGCAGATTGGCCCGTTCCTGGCCCCGACCTCAAACGGGAGAGCGTACCTCCGGGCGCTGATCGAGGCCAACGTCCATCTACAGCTTCAGAACCTTCAGCAGTATGAGGCCGTACGAGAGCGGCTGCGCTCCGGCTCGCTGACGCTCTACGGCCTGCTCTACGATGTCCGAGATGGCAGCCTGCAGGAGCTGGCGCGGGTGCACGATGTGGAGCCCACTCCGCCGGTCGGTTCTGCCCAGGACGTCGGCTATGAGCCGGCGCTGGTTAGCAGGCAGAGGAGGCAATCGTGAACGTCAAGAGGTACCATTCCAACCAGAGCGCCGGATGGATGCAGCGGCAGACCCTGACCGGCGCTCCCCGTGGCCCACCACCGCCAAACCTTCACCGCCCCCTGCAGCGCGGCGACTGACCGTCCGCCTGCGCGGACGGGGGAGTATCGCCCTGCGGCGACGCTTGACCAACGGCCCATCAGAGACGATCTTTGTCGCCGCTTTGCTCACCACCCGCCCCTAGAGAGCATCCCCTGTACCAGATGTGCCGCCCGTATGGGCGGCGCGTGTGTCGCTCCTACCCCAGTCAACATTTCCGCCGGGGTGCACCCGTGTCTGCCCCCGGCTCGTTGTATTTGACGTTCTTTTGACGGCAGGCTAGTACAATAAGCCAAGTTGGTAAATCGCCACTGACAAGGCGAGTTGATGGCCAAGTCAAAACAGCGGCATATATCCTATATTCGAGCACAGGGTCAAGTCATCGGATATATCTTGATATTCACGGGAGGGATTATAATGCAGAGGAAAAGAGTATTTGTGCCCTTGATCTTGGGCCTGGGGTTGACCCTGGCCCTGATATGGCTGCTGAGCGGCACGCTGCCGCCGGTCTATGCCACCGACATCAATGTACAGACGACGAGGGACGGTGTCGCCGATGACCGCACCTGTACATTGCGTGAGGCGATCATCGCCGCCAACACCGATGCCTGGGTAGACGCGTGCGCTCCCGGCAACGGCGCTGACTATATCGCGTTGGGAGAGGCCACCTATGTGCTGACAGTGGCCGGCAGCGGCGAGAACTCGTCCCAGAGCGGCGATCTGGACATTGCCGGGCCGCTGGTCATCGAGGGGGCCGGTCCCGGCCTGACGATCATTGACGCCAACGGCCTGGACCGAGTCATAGAGGTGCGGCCCGGCGCGGGCACGGTGGTCATCTCCGGAGTGACGCTCATCAACGGCAGTATCACCGCCAACGGAGGCGGCATTTTCAACTTTAATGCCGACCTCACGCTGGTCAATGTCGAGATCAAGGACTGCGCTGCACTTGGGAGCGGAGGCACCGAGGGCCGCGGCGGCGGCATATACGTATTCAATGGCAACATCACGCTGGATGGGGTGCGTATCGCCACCAACTCGGCCGCTCAACGTGGCGGCGGGGTGTATATCAGCGAGGGGCACGTGACGCTAGACAACGGGGGGCAGATTCTGAGCAACACGGCCAGCTACGCCGGCGGCGGAGTCGTCGCTTACTTTGCCACAGCCATCTTTACCCAAACCGGCGACAGCGTCATCGCGGCCAACGTCTCCCAACACGGCGGCGGGATATACCTCTACAAGGGCAGCGCCACTCTGCTGCAAGGCGAAATCACCAGCAACACTGCTACCATCCACGGCGGCGGAGTGAATGCGTACCAAACAGGCGCCAGATTCACCATGAGCGGAGGCCAGATCAGTTGTAACAGGGGCCTCCAGAGAGGCGGCGGGATATACCTTTACCACGAGGCGGGAGCCACGATGAGCGGCGGTGAGGTTGTGTACAATGTCGCCGACGACGGCGGCGGCGTGTACGTCAATGCCAGCGCCCTTACCCAAACCGGCGGGCTGGTGGCTTATAATCTGGCCCACGACCATGGCGGGGGATATTATCTCAGCGTTGCCGACTCGACAGCAATATTGATTGGCGCTCAGGTTATCTCGAACAGCGCCGACGTCGGCGGCGGTATCCATGTCAACGACGGTCATCTGAACCTGACCAACACCACTCTGGGCGATAACCGAGCCACCTCCGGCAACGGCGGCGGTATTTTCAGCAACAACGGCCTGTCAGAGCTGATTTTCACCACCGTCGCTCACAACACAGCGTCTGGCAGTGGAGAGGGTATCTATCGAGGCGGCGGCACGGTCAGGTTGACGGACACCATCGTCGCCGACAACGGGACGACAAATTGCAGCGGCACAATCGTCTCCCAGGGGCACAACCTGGACAGTGGCACGAGCTGCGGGCTGGGAGCCAGTGGCGATATAACGGACAGTAACCCGCTTCTCGGCGCGCTGCGCGAGATTGACGGCAGTATGGTCTATCCGCTCAGAGCAGGTAGCCCGGCGATTGGCGCCGGCATCTGTATTCCCGGTATCGAGACCGACCAGCGAGGGCTGACCCGCCCGCAAGGGGATGGCTGTGACATCGGCGCTTACGAGTGGCAGGTGGTTGTCTATATGCCGCTGGTAATGAGATAACGCAGTCATCGTTCCCATGCCGTGCGCCCAAGCGCCCGCTACGAACCGGCCGGAAGTAGTGGGCGCTTTGACGCCGGGTCAACCGGTCCTTCAACAAACAGTCCCTTCCCTAGAGCAAAACCCGAGTGCCAATAGCTGGGCTGCTGTTCTCGTAGCGGTGTGGGGGAAAACAGGACCGCACAGCGGTCCCGCCCGCGCCGGCTGGCTCGGTCTGGGCCTGGCTGTGGTGCGCCCGAAACTGGGCGCCGTCGTCGGGCGGATGCTTGGCCCCGTGGCTGTGCTGCTAGTGACGCGCGACAGCCGGGACGCGCTGGCGGCGCGGCCGGAAGGGCTGCCGTAGGACGGGCCGCCCATCACTCCTGTTTGTACGTCTCCAACCCGGAACGCAGCGCCCGCAGCGGGGCCAGCGCGCAGCGACGACGGGCCGAGCCAATCGGGACGTTCAGCCACGACAGAACGTCCTCCTCCGTGATGGCCTCCAACTCGGCCAGCGACATGGAGAGCACGTGCTCGGTAAAAATGGACGAGGAGGCCATGCTGATGACGCACCCCTCGCCGTCGAAAGCGACTCTGGCTACCCGGCCCTCGTCGTCCAACCCGATCTCAATGTGTACCTGGTCACCGCAGGAGGGATCGTTAGTGTCTGCGGCAATGTCCGGCGCGTCCAACCGCCCCTGGTTGCGGGGGTTGGCATAGTGATCCAGAATGTGTTCGCGGTAGAGTTCGCTCATCGCGCTCTCCTCAGCACCTGCGCCACCTTCTCCAACGCTTCGGCCAGCCGGTCCGCCTCTTGGGTGGTGTTGTAGATGTAAAAGCTGGCCCGCGTCGTGGCGACGAGGCCCAGTCGCTTGTGTAGCGGCTGGGCACAGTGGTGACCGGCCCGCACGGCGACCCCCTCCAGGTCGAGGAGATGGGCCACGTCGTGGGGGTGGATGGAGCGGAAAGTGAAGGCGATCACCCCGCCACGACGGTCGGCGGGAGGCCCGGCGATGTGCAGTCCCTCCAGCGCCGCGAGCCGCTCCATCGCATAGGCGACCGTCTCCGCCTCGTGGGCAGCGACCGCTTCCATGCCCAGCCCCGCCAAGTAATCCACGGCCGCCCCCAGCCCGACCGCCTCGACGATGGCTGGGGTGCCGGCTTCGAATTTGTAGGGCAACTCATTCCAGGTCGATTCATACAGCCCGACGTGGCGGATCATGTCGCCGCCGCCCATAAAGGGGGGCATCTTTTCCAGCAACTCTTCCTTCCCGTAGAGGACGCCGATGCCGGTGGGGCCGCACATCTTGTGGCCGGAAAAAGCCAGGAAATCGCACCCCAGCGCCTGCACGTCCACTGGCAGGTGTGGCACTCCCTGCGCGCCGTCCACCAGCACCACCGCCCCGGCAGCGTGGGCGCGCTGGACGATCTCGCGGGCCGGCGTTATGGTCCCCAGCACATTGGACATCATGGTGAAAGCGACCAGCCGGACCCGCTCGTCCAGCAGGTCGTCCAGCCGCTCCATCTGCAGCAGCCCGTCGTCGGTGATGGGCAGGTAGACCAGCTCGGCCCCTTTCTCCTGCGCCAGTAACTGCCAGGGGACGATGTTCGAGTGGTGCTCCATCTCGGTCAGCAGGATGCGGTCGCCGGGGCCGATGTTAGCCCGTCCCCAACTATAAGCGACCAGATTGATCGACTCGGTGGCGTTGCGAGTAAAGATGATCCCGCGCCGTGTGGGAGCGTTAATGAAAGAGGCCACCTTGTCCCGCGCAGCTTCGTAGCAGTTGGTGGCCTCCTCGCTGAGGGTATAGACCCCGCGATGCACGTTGGCGTAACACTCCTCATATGCTTTTTCCATCGCCTCCAGCACCTGCCGCGGCTTTTGGGAACTGGCCGCGCTATCCAAAAAGACCAGTGCCTTTTCGTGGACCCGGCGGGAGAGGATGGGAAAATCGGCCCGAACCTGTTCAACGTCCAACATAGTGACCTCCGTTCGAGATATCCAGGCGACAGAGCGCCCATCCAGTATATCACGCCTCTCCGAGGGCGCAACCGCCGCTTTTTGGCTAATAACCAACCTACCTGTTCCTTGTCTTATGTCGAGTTCGGCCCTGAATCTTGACGCCCATTCCCTTTTCTGTTATAATAAGCCCAACACATCGTGAGCCAAGCGTTGTTTCTGGAACGGACGACAGGGACGCTCGGCTCCTTATCAAGGTTATGTTGCAATTTGACCTCTCTCCGCTTATCGGCTCGAAACCGGGTAAGCGGCTTGATTTTTCCCTGGACGAGGGGCCCCGGCAGTTGGGTGATGTCGGCGTTTCCTTCCTGCGCGGCCGGGTCCGGTTCACGCGTATCCAAGAGGGTGTCTTGGTCGAGGGGAGCCTCGAAACAGAGGTGACCGTCGAGTGTATCCGTTGTCTGACTCCCTTCCCGTATGATATGAAACTGGAGATGGAGGAGACGGTCGGCTTTGCGGGACGACCGCGACCGGATATCAACTATCGCCTCACCGATGAAGGCTGGTTCGACGTCCTCCCTCTGATACGCGAGCAGGTCTGGGTGGCGATGCCGATGAAACCGCTCTGCCGACCGGATTGCCGCGGCCTCTGTCCCCAGTGTGGTGCAAACCTGAATCTGGAAACGTGTACCTGTCAGGAAACGGGGGACCCTCGCCTGGCGGTGTTGGCCGAGTTCTACGAACAAAGTAAATAGAACGGCTAGGAGGCGTATGGGCGTGCTCGAAGAGCTTTTGGAGAGGGCCGAGATTCAAGGGTATGTGACGACAAATGATATTCTGGACGTGCTGCCTGAGGCCGAAGAATCCCTGGGCCAGCTTGAAGAGATCTATATTCTCCTGCAGGAGGCCGGCATCGAGATCTGTGACGATGAACCGGGAGTGCCAGGAGAGCTGGTCGAAGAGGAGCTGCCGGCCCAGGAGCTCTATGACCTCAGCGAGGTGTCGGTCGATGACACCGTGGGACTTTACCTGAAAGAGATGGCTCAGGTCCCTCTTCTCTCCATCGAGGAGGAGGTGCAGTTGGCATGCGCCATCGAGATGGGACGGGAGGCGGAGCAGATCCTGGCAAGTGACGGCAGTGACCCGGTGGAGCGCAGCAGGCTGAAAACGCTCATCGCCCAGGGGCAGGCCGCCCGCGGACACCTGATCAAGGCTAATACGCGCCTCGTCGTCAGCATTGCCAAAAAGTATATGGGCCGCGGAGTTCCCTTTCTCGATCTGATCCAGGAGGGGAACCTGGGGCTGATGAAAGCGGTGGAAAAGT
Organism: Anaerolineae bacterium; assembly: GCA_029932895.1. Taxonomy (GTDB): domain Bacteria; phylum Chloroflexota; class Anaerolineae; order B4-G1; family DUEL01; genus JAOZPF01. The sequence continues at coordinate 11,568 of JAOZPF010000022.1, forward strand.
TCGATTACCACCGCGGGTACCGTTTCAGCACCTACGCTACCTGGTGGATCCGTCAGACCATCACCCGCGCTATCGCGGACCAGGGGCGCACCATCCGCGTGCCGGTCCACATGTCCGATCGAATCCGGCGACTCTACAAGACGGCCCGCCAGCTAGAGCAGGAACGCGGGCGGGTGCCTACCCCGGAGGAGATCGCTACGGAGCTGGACCTGGAGCCGCGCAAGGTGCAGTGGATGCTCAGGGTCTCCTGGCGCCCCCTCAGCCTGGAACATCCCGTGGGTGAGGAGGATGGCAACGAACTGGGCTCTTTCATCGAGGATAAGGCGACCTCCACGCCCCCCCAGAATGCCTACCAGAGTCTCCTGGCTACCAAGATCGAGGAGGTCCTGTCCACTCTCAGCCCTCGCGAGGCGCGCATTCTCCGCCTTCGCTTTGGCCTGGTCAACGGCCGCAGTTACACGCTGGAGGAAGTGGGGCGTAAATTCGGCCTCACGCGCGAGCGCATCCGCCAGATCGAGGGCAAGGCCCTGCGCCGACTGCGCCATCCCCGCCGCAGCCGCCAACTGCGGAGTTATTTGAGCTAGCGGCGCGCACCCGGCTTCCATTGCGCAGACTGGCGGTTGTGGTACAATAGGGTCAGGTCCAAACGTTAAAGCGCTCCGTGTTCGGGCGCCCCGAAATGCGTTTCGGGGCGCTTTCTTACACCGACCGCTCTGCAAGGCCGCCGTTCGTGCGGCGAGGGTACAAAGGGTATGGCGAAAAAACAAGCGGCAATCGAAAAGGTGCGTATCATCGGTATATTCGCCCACGTGGACGCCGGCAAGACGACCACGTCGGAGGCGATCCTCTACTACACGGGGCGCATTCACCGCGTCGGCAGTGTGGACGATGGGAACACGCAGTTGGACTGGATGGAGCAGGAGCGGGAACGGGGGATCACGATCACTTCGGCCGCTACTGCCTGCCACTGGAAGGGCCACCGTATCAACCTGATCGACACACCGGGACACATCGACTTTACCGCCGAGGTGGTGCGCTCCATCCGCGTCATCGATGGCGCTGTGATGATCCTGTGCGGCGTCGGCGGCGTGGAGCCCCAGACCGAGACGGTGTGGATGCACGCCAACCGGGAGAACCTGCCTCGCATTCTGTTCATCAACAAACTCGACCGGCTGGGCGCCGATTTCGAGCACGTGTTGGCCGAGGCCCGCGAGCGGCTCACGCCCAACGTTGTGCCGCTTCAGCTCCCCATTGGCAGCGAGAGCACGTTCACCGGCGTCGTGGACCTTCTTAGTCAGCAGGCGTTGGTCTGGCATGAGGGCGCCGACGACCCGACCGTGGAGCCGGTCCCCGCCTCGCTGCAGGCCCGGGTCGCCGCAGCACGGCGAGATTTGCTGGACACTATCTGCGAGACGGACGACGCGCTGCTGGAACAATGCCTGGAGGGGTCGGAGCCTGCCCTCGATAAAATCCAAGCGGCGTTGCGCCGGGCCACGATCGCCGGCAAGCTCGTGCCGGTGCTGTGCGGTGCCTCGCGCAACCGCATCGGCGTGCAGCCTCTGCTCGATGGTATCGTCGCCTACCTGCCAGCGCCGGTGGATATGCCGCCCGTGCTGGGCGTGACTCCGGGAGACGAGGAAGAGATCATCGAGCGCCCCGACGACCCCGCTGCCCCTCTGTGTGCCGCCGCCTTCAAGATCGTCACCGACCCCCACGTGGGGCACCTGACCTGGGTGCGGGTCTTTTCCGGCCGCCTCGGGCTGGGAGAGACGGTCTACAACCCGCGCGTCGACGTCCGCGAGCGCGTGGGGCGCATCTATCGTATGCACGGCAGTCAGCGCGAGCAGGTCGATTCTATGGAGGCCAGCGATGTCGTTGCCCTGGTGGGGGTCAAGTCGGCCATCACCGGCGACACGCTTTGCGACCCCGAACGCCCTATTGTGCTGGAGACGTTCAAGTTCCCCGCCCCGGTCATCACGATGGCGCTGGAGCCGGCCTCCGAGGAGGACCGGGACAAGCTGCGCCAGGCTGTGTCGCGGCTGTGCGACGAGGACCCCACGCTGGTTGCTCGCTTCGACCCCGAGACGGGTGAGCAGACGCTGGCGGGGATGGGCGAGTTGCACCTGGAAATCGCGGTGGATCGGCTACGAACCGAGTTCGGCATAGTGCCGCGGATCGGTCAGCCCCAGGTCGCTTACCGCGAGACGGTACGGCTGCCAGTCGAGGTGTCGGGTAGCTACAAAAAGCAGACCGGTGGTCGCGGTCACTTTGCCGAGGTGTTCCTGCGCGTCGAACCGCTGCCGCGGGGGGAGGGCGTTCTCTTTGAAAACGAAGCGCCGCCCTCCGAGTTCCCCCAGGAGTTTGTGCGTCCCACAGAGATGGGGATTCGCGAAGCGCTGGAAAAGGGGATCGTCGCCGGCTATCCGGTCACCGATGTGCGCGTGACGTTGCTCGGCGGCAAATTCCACGAGGTGGACTCGGCGGCGATGGACTTTGTGATCGCCGGTTCGATGGGCGTGCGCCGGGCCGTGCGCCAGGCCCGCCCGGCGTTGTTGGAGCCAATCATGCTCATCGACGTGAACATCAGCGAGGAGCAGCTTGGCGCTATCGTGGCCGACATCGGCCGGCGGCGTGGGGTGGTGAAGGCGGTGCGGGTGCGGGGGAGTGTGCGCAACGTGGATGGCGAGGTGCCGCTGGCCGAGGTCTTTGGGTACGCGACCAGCCTGCGCAGTCTGACCCAGGGCCGTGGCACCTTTACGCTCGAGTTCTTGCGCTATGATCTGCTGCCGGACAACCTGGCCGCGCAGGTCATCAAAGAGCGCCAGGCGGAGGGCAAGATCTCCCGGCGGTAGGGCGATTCCGTTTTTAGCAGGTGGTAGGGGGCAGACCTGTGTGTCTGCCCTTTCTGCATGGGCGCACACAGGCGCACTCCTACCATCATTTTTGCCAAGTGGTAGGGGCAGACCTATGTGTCTGCCCCGGGCGAACACATGGGACCGCTACCCCTCTCGCCCGATTTGTGGTATCATATTTCTGCCAGTCGCGCCTGGCTCAATGAACCCATCAACATAACTTGCGAGGTGCGGAATGACCCTCACCATCATTGCTGCCTTCTGGCTGGCCGGCATTGGGCTGGCCCACGCTCTCCTTATCCCCTGGCAGTTCCTCCTCCTTTTCGGCCTCGCCGGGCTGGTGGGGCTGATTGGCTGGGGAGGCTCCCGTCGCACTCGCCTCTTGTTCGTCTGTGCCGTGGCGATGGCGCTGGGTGCGGTCCGATTGCAGGCGGCCTCCCCGCGCTTTGACGTCCGCTCTCTGGCGGCGTACAACGACCGCGGGCGGGTGACGCTGGAGGGGGTGGTGGTTGGCGAGCCGGACGTGCGCGAGACCTATACCAACCTCCGTCTGCGCGCCGAGTGGCTGGCGCTGCCCGACGGCCGGGAACTGCAGGTGCGGGGACTGGCGCTGGTCAGAGCCGACCGCTACCCCGCTTTTGGCTACGGCGACCGGTTGCGGGTCACCGGGCCGATGGAGACCCCGCCGCAGGGGGACGATTTTTCCTACCGCGACTACCTGGCGCGCCAGGGGGTCTATTCCCTGCTGCCGCGTTGCCGGGTGAGTCGTATCGGGGGCGGGGCAGGGAACCCCCTTGTCGCTGCTCTGCTGTCCTTCAAGCGGCGGGCCCAGGCCGTCATCGCCGCCATTCTCCACGAACCAGCCGCATCGCTCCTCACCGGCATCCTCCTCGGCGTCGAGACCGGTATCCCCTCTGCCCTCGCTGACGACTTTGCCGCCACCGGCACCACCCACATCATTGCCATCTCTGGGTTCAACATCACCATCATCGCCGGCATCTTTGCCGCCCTCTCTCTTCGTCTGGTCGGCCGGCGGCGCGCCACCTGGGTCGCCATCGGCGGGGTGGTCCTCTATACCTTTTTCGTCGGCGCGTCGGCGGCCGTGGTGCGGGCGGCGATCATGGGGATCATCTACCTGCTGGGCCGGCATCTGGGTCGCGCCACCTTCGCCCCGGCCTCGCTGGGCGCGGCTGCGGTCCTGATGACGGTCATCAACCCCCTGGTCCTGTGGGACGTGGGCTTTCAGCTCAGTTTTGCCGCCACCGTGGGCCTTGTCCTCTACACCGGACCGCTAGAGCGGTTCGTGCTCCGGCTGCTGGCCCGTGTGACCTCGCGCCGGCAGGCGGAGCGGGCCGTCGGCTGGCTTTCTGAGGGGGTCCTGGTGACCATCGCCGCGCAGATCACGACCCTGCCCCTTTTGCTCGTCACCTTTCACCGCCTCTCTCTGGTCACCCTGCTGACCAACTTGATGATCCTTCCCGCGCAGCCGGCGGTGATGATTCTGGGGGGCATGGCGACGCTGGTCGGCCTCCTCTGGCTCCCCGCCGGTCAGGTCCTGGGCTGGGTCGCCTGGCTGCCCCTTGCCTACACCATCGCGCTCGTCCGCCTCACCGCCCGCGTGCCCTACGCCTGGGTCGATCTGGGCCGGGTGGAGGGGTGGATGGCCTGGGTCTACTACGGCCTGCTGGCGGCGGTTACCTGGTGGGGCTACCTGGAGCCGGAGCGGCGGGCAGAACTGTGGGCTCGCGTCCGCGATGCCTGGAGTGGCCTCACCGCCCGCCTCAGCGACCGGTTGTTGCTGGCGGGATCGGCTATCCTGCTGCTCCTCACCGCCGTCGCCTGGCGCACCCTGCCCGACGGTCGTCTGCACGTCTTCTTTTTTGACGTGGGGGAGGGGGATGCTATCTTTGTCCAGACCCCCTCCGGTCGCCAGATACTGGTCGACGGTGGCCCCAGCCCGTCGTTGTTGCTCTCCCACCTGGGAGAGAGGATGCCCTTTTGGGATCATGACCTCGATCTGGTTGTCCTCACCCGTCCCGGCGCTGGCGCGCTGGCGAGCTTGATCGAGGTGCTGGAGCGGTACCAGGTGGATGGTGTGATCGAGCGTGGCGCGGATTGCCGGACGCCGCTGTGCGACCGTTGGCGCGAGGTGGTCGAATCGTCGCGGGCAGCCCACTGGTGGGGTGAGGCGGGCCTGCAGGTGAAACTGGACGAAGGGCTGCTGCTGACGGTGCTCTACCCTCCGCCAGGCCTGGCCTCTGGCGCGGGCAGAGGTGATGACTCGCTCGTGCTGCGGCTGGACTATGGAGAGGTCTGTTTTCTGCTGCCGGGAGATATCGGGGCGGAGGAGGAGCAGCGGCTGGTGGACGAGGGGGCCTGGCTGAACTGCACCGTTCTCCAGCCATCCCGCCACGGCGACGCCGGCTCCAGCACAGAGCCATTCCTGGAGGCAGTGGACCCGGAGGTGGTAGTCATCACCGTGGGGGCGGACAATCTCTTTCATCACCCCCACCGCGAGATGCTGGAGCGGTTGGGCGCGGTCGTGCGGGTATACCGGACGGACCGTGACGGCACGGTGGAGGTGGTGAGCAACGGGCGGCGGTACGAGGTGGAGACGGAGCAGTGATAGCCGCGGCATCCCCTCCGGCGCATCCACCCAAAGGCCCGACCCTGGTTGGAATGGAGGCTCTAGCCGGTGTGCTTGCTTTCGCCTGAAGCCTCCATTCCAAATGGAATGGAGGCTTCAGCCGGTTTGCCTGCCCGGAAGTTGTTCTCCCAAATGTCAATTTTCGCCCGACAATGGCCCAGTGGTTTTCGGCCAAGATGGCCCACTTTTCCAGGTGACGCAATGGCAAACTCCTCGCACAAACGAAATGACGATAGGCTCTTTCTAGGGCTCTTCCGAAATGACGGTAGGCACCTCCTTCCCCGCTTTCCAGGACCCCTGGGCTCTGAAACTGGCCCCGGTGATGATGAGTACGTGCGCTCTGTGGGTCAACCGATCCAGTCCCGCCGAGGCCAACAGCGGGTCGCCGAACAACTCTGCCCACTCCTCCGGCGGACGGTTGGAGGTGAGCAGGATGCTGCCCCGCTCGTACCGCTCGTTGATGATGTCGTACAGGTCCTCCGGGGCCGGTGGGTGGAGCGGCTTGAGGCCAAAGTCATCCAGCACCAGCAGGTCGGGACGCAGGTAGGTCTGAAGCCGTTTTTCCAGCGTGCCGTCGGC
>JAOZPF010000221.1 GCA_029932895.1 Anaerolineae bacterium
CCTCCGGCACACCCACGCCGGTGTCGCTCACGCGCACTCCCACCCACTCGCCATCATAGAACGTTTCCACCCGCACCTCGCCGCCATCAGGACTGAATTTGACGCCGTTATCTACCAGCGCCTCCACGGCCCGCTCCAGGCCGGTTGGGTCCCCCTGGAACGACGGCAATCCCGAGGGGACCTGAACCTGCAAGCGCACACCAGCCTCCTCCGCCCGCTCCCGCACCTGCTGGGCCGCGCGGAGGACCACCTCCCCCAGCGCCACCTCTTGGAACTCGGGCGCGATCAGCTCCAGCTCCTGCAGGAAGAGGATACTGTTGACCAGGTGCACCACCGTATCGACGTTGCGGCCAATCGTATCCAGCACATCCGGCTGCTGTTCGGGACGCACCGCTCCTGAGCGGATCAGGCTCAGGTAGCCGTTGACGGCAGTCAGCGGCGTGCGCAGCTCGTGCGACACGGTGGTTAGGAATTTAGAGCGCACCCGCTGCTGCTCCTCCAACTCGGCATAAGCGCGGGCCAGCTCGACATTCTTCTGCCGCAGGTCGGCGATCGCCTTCTGATCGGCGTCGCGCAGGCGGCTGGTCACTTGGCGGATGATCTGCAACGCCATGCGAGGGCTGCGGTACAGCACCGTCTCAAAGGTCTCGCGGTCGATCTCGAGCACCGTCGTCAGCTCGACAGTGCGGACAGTGGCAGTGCGCGGGCTTTCCTGAACCAGAGCGATCTCGCCAAAGAACTCGGCCGGGCCAGGACGAGCCAGCACCCGGCTGCTCTCAGCGTCCATCTGCTTGCAGACCTCTGCCCGCCCGGAGACGATGACGTAGAACGCATCCTCCACCCGCCCCTCGTGGCAGAGGATTGTGCCGGGAGGATACGTCTTGACCCGAGCGACAGAGGCCAGTTGCCGCACCTCCTCGTCCGGCATATCCGGGAACGTCTGCTTCAGTATAGCGATCGGGTCGATAGCCATTCCATCCCTATTCTACTGCCTTCTTCCCCAGGTGGCGTTACAGCCGTGTTACGGCCCGGTTGCGGAAAAAACGCCCAGATCGACCGGCGAGGGAAAGATCAGGTGCGCCCCAGCCCGCTCCAACTCCTCGCGCTCGCCAAAGCCGCAGAGGACCGCCACGGCCCAGGCCCCGGCGCGGCGGGCGGAGCGCACGTCCACAGTGGTATCCCCCACCATCGCGCACCGCTCCGGCTCCAGGCCCATCTCCTGTGCAGCGTAGAGGATCGGGGCCGGGTGCGGCTTGAGCCGCCAGGTCGATTCGCGGGTGACAACTAGTCCAAAGAGATCGGCGATGCCCGCCGACTCCAGAAACATTTCGGCGTCGCGCCGCCCGCGGGTGGTGACGACCGCCAGTCGGTACCGCTCGGCAAGAGCACGCAGGGCGCTGCTCACCCCGGAGACGGGGCGGAAATTGGACACGGTGCGCTCCCCCCGCCAGCGGTGGAGCAGGTTGGAGAGCCCCCCCATCGCATTATCCAGCCCCACCAGGTCCAGCGCGGTCATCAAGCCGTTGGCAGGGGTCTCCATCGCCATAACCAGGCGGCGGGCAGCACGCTGGGGGTCGCGGAGTCCCAGCCAGCCGATGCGTCGCGCCAGCGCCTCCACCGCCTGGTCGTCGGTATCCATCAACGTGCCGTCCAGGTCAAATAGAAAAGCGTCTATGGATGCAGGATCAAACATAATGGGGGTATTATAGCAATAAAGAGACGGGAGGCAAGAGGAATGACAGTCAAGCAATAGGTTTCAGAGCGACGGAATCAAGGCTTCAGCCGGGTTTTGTAGGCTATTTCGGGCCCAAAGAGTACCATCCCAGGGGAAACCCGGCTAAAGCCTCTATTCCAAAGCTGCGCCACGACCAAATGTGGAGCTACCCACAGCCCAAGGGCCACCACAAAGGGGTGAAAATTGTCCGTTTGTAGTAGGCGAGGGCGCTGAAGCGCCTACTACGAACACGATGCTATTTTCGGAACGGAAACGGTACTGCCGTCCTGGTGTCGCTAGACTGACAGGTCTCTCCCGTTCTGAGCGATTCTCCCGCTAACGAGAGCATGGACTTTGCTCACACGTCGTCGCCAGTAGGGGCCGCCACCAAGAAAAGGCCTCCCCCCCGCACAGAGCACAGGGGGGAGGCAAAGGCTCGGTGTAAGCAGCGTTATGGATAGCTCCGCATAACGATTGGCAGATAGATATACCTCTGGCCTTCGACGAATTCGAGGATCACCTGAATCGTGGGCGGATCAGCTTCCCACACCGTCAGCGTCTCGGTGATCGTATCCGTCTCCCAGCCGCTGCCGATCACATCAAAGGTCTTGGTGATCGCGTACCAGCCGTTGGGCATGACGCCATAAGCCGCCCAGTCAAGCCAGCCGCTGCCGGAAAGGACGCTGCCGGCAGTGATCTGCCAGCCCGACAACTCGAGCGAGTCGGTCCACTCCTCGCGCAGCGTAAAGCTGATCGGCAGGGCAGCCGACACCCAGACCCGGTCCACGATAGTCACCACGTCCCCGGCGACCACAGAGAACGGGCTGTCGCCGGGCGACAACGGCCCACCGCCATTGATCCAGATCTCTTTGGCCCAGGCCGGCTCTGGCGGTTTGATGTGATAACTGATCACTGTCCAGTCCCGCTCCACGCCGACGTGGTCAAGGATATAGTCATATATCCAGAGCGTCGTAGAGGGCAGCACAGTACTGGTGATGGTGACGGTGACGACAATATCACCTCGAGCGCCCATCGCCAGTTCCGGCAGACGCCATTCGACTGTGAGTCCGTCAGAGCTGACCAGGTCCGGGTACGGATCGGCGTCCAGGAAGGGGGCCTCTGGCGGGAAGGTGTTGCGGATGAGAACGTCGTTCTCATTGCCGCCAGTGTTGGAGTAGCTGAGAGTGAACGTAGCCAGTTGCCCGGCAAAGACCTCGGGGTCGTTGGCGCTGTCGATCTGCAGGTTGGGCAAGAGCTTGGTGATGGAAACCGGGCGCATCTCCCACGGCGACTCGATGCCAGGCACCCACAGTTCCTCCCACAGTATCGTCTCGGTCCAGGTGCACGGCTCGACGTGGAACCACTTGGTAATGGTGTAGATACCCGGCTCGCCCACCGGTGGGTACCAGTTGAGATGTCCGGTGGCGGGATCGCCCTCCACGTTGCCGGCGCTGACCTGATAGTCCATCATCTGCAAGTGTGCCGGGGCCCAGCTCTCGGCGATCATGGTGCCGCGGCAAGGCGGAATGTCCGCTCGCGGGTAGGAAGGAACATCACACGGCGGGAAACTGAAGGGTGAGTAGCCGTCGTCGCTGCACACGTGCCACGGCGGCGGACTGGTATTCTCATCCCCATAGTAGTACCACGACTCCATGGCCGGCCATGGCGCTCCCGGACCACCGGTGCTCACCGCGAAGCAGTAGGTGGCATGACAAAAGTCACCGCCAAAGTGGGCACGGTAGTGATCTATATAGACCTCGTCGGGGCCCAGATAAGTGAAACCGAAAGACCCCCATCCGGCGCCGCTATCGCAGAACCAGTTTTTCACCCAGACGTTGTTGATCACCCAGTCGGGCGGGAAGAGCATCGCCAGGCCGTTGATCATCTCGCCGTCCAGGCTGGTCGAGTCGGCATAGAAGCAGAACGTCTGCAAGTGACCGGGGATGTAACAGGGGTCGAACCCTTCAGCGCCACCGTCGAAAGCGACCGCGGCATCGATCATGTCGGGTGCAGCGGGTGAGGCCGGCGAAGCGGACGAGCGGGCCAGCAGTTGCATCGGCTCCTGTGGCGGGATGTAGAGGACGTCGGTGATGACGATGGTATCCGAGGTCTGCACCGTGACTGAAAAGCCGCTGTACCAGGGCAGGCCGTTGATCCACTTGAGCCACTCTGGCGGCGGGACGTGGTAGGTGATGGTAGTCGTATCCCACGGCTGGTCGACATGGTCAAAGATCGTGTCGCTGATGACAATCGTCGTTGAGGGTGGCAGGTCCGGCGCGATGGTGACCTGGACATTGATCTCGCCCGGCGGGTCCTCCGCCGCCAGCGGGCCGATTGACCACACAGCCCAGCGACGGTCCCCGCTCACCATGTCGGGTAGCGGACTGGAATCCGCAAAGAGCGCTTCCGGCGGGAAGGTGTTCTCGATCCAGACATTGCTGTCACGCCCACCATTGTTGCCATAAGCGAGGGTGAAGGTGGCAATCTGTCCCGGCACGACGGATACATCAAAGAAACTGTCTATCCACAGATCCGGTGGCAGTTTGTTGATGAGCACCGGTCGCGGCGGCTGCTCCTGCCCTTCGACCCACAGCTCCTCCCACAGTATCGTCTCGGTCCAGGTGCACGGCTCGACGTGGAACCACTTGGTCAGCGTCACCACCCCCGCACCGGGCGGCACCCGCCAGACAAAGCTGCCGTTCTGCCGGTCGTCTATGATGTCACCGATGGATGGCACGTAGGAATAGTCCATCAACTGCAAGTGGTCGGTATCCCAGTGCTCGACCTGATCGTAAGCAGAGCGGGTCGAGATCACATCCACCACCATAATCGTGTCCGAGGTTTGAGCAGTGACCGTCATACCAGGTGTCCACGGCAGACCGTTGACCCACTTCCACCACTCCGGCGGCGGCACGTGATAGGTGATGACCGTATCGTCCACCAACTCGTCCACGTGATTGTAGATGCCATCCCAGATCCTGATCGTCGTCGAGGGTGGCAGCCCCTCGGTGATAGTCACCGTGACCGTGATGCGCCCGCTATCGTCCATCGCCAGGTCGCCGACAAGCCACCTCGCCCACGACCTGTCACCTGCCATCATAGCAGGAGGCGGGTCAGACCAGAAGAATGGCGCCTCCGGCGGGAAGGTGTTAAAGATCGCGACATTGTTCTCAAAGCCGCCGGTGTTGCCATAGTTGAGCACGAACTGCGCCATGTCGCCGCCATAGACATCGGGCGCATAGTCGCTGTCGATCCACAG
>JAOZPF010000222.1:0-1913 GCA_029932895.1 Anaerolineae bacterium
AGCCCCGATCAGGGCGGAGTAGGGGTCGAATTGCCAGCCCACGAGACCTCCTCGAATTAGGAACAGTGTCCTCATTGTATTCCAAGAGCACACCTCTGTCAACAAAAGCCTCGATTCCATTTGGCGCGGTTCGTGCCAAGTCGCCGGGCTCGCGCCATGAGGGTAGATCCGTGTTGCCCCAAAATGGGGGTGCCCGTCACCGGGGGGCGACGGCACTAGTACTTTATTCCCATTGACCCCTCACTCTGTATCGGTTAGAATGGGAAATGTGGGAGCAGGTCCCCGCCCCCTGCCCCACAGAGGGGTTGTTTGTGGTTACCCTCCTTTCGCAAGCTACGGCCTCCTCGTCAGGGGAGGCCGTAGCTCCTTCTGTGAGGCGCGCGCAACTGGTTTTGGGGTATGACATCGGGCAGGCTGCGATGGCAAATGAGACGATCCTGAGGGTTGGTTTCGCTGGGGTCGCTGATCAGGCCCTGATGGGCGGCCTCTTTGGCGGTGGCGTCGGCGGTGCCGGAGTGACAGGTGATACAGCGATGTAACGCAGGAACAGCCCGGTGATGACGATGCCGATCCCCGAGCCCAAGCCGGAAGCCATCGAGTGCCGTCCAGCGCCCGTGGCATAAGCGTGCATGACAAAGGTTCACAGTGATGTCCACAGCTAGCTGGCGGATGGTCGGCAACTGTTGACCGGGAGTGAGCACGTCGGTAGCGATCAGGTGCTTGACGTGGTCATGATTTGGACGTAAATCGGCACTCTGCTTCTGTGATCGATTGGGAATTTTAGCTCCACGGCAGCTCTCCAGGCAAACCTCTCATCTTGGGGCGGCAAACCGGCTCAAGGTTTGCTTCCATTTGGCGCGATTCGTGGCGCCACGACCGCCGCGGGAGCAGGTAGAGCGTTCAGAGTGGCATGCCGTGGTGCAAACCGCCAGGCCTGCAGCATTGGCAAGTCTGGCGGCTAGCGGCGTACCCGCGCTGTATTCTAGGTGTGGCAGGCAGAGAGTGGGGAAAGACGGGATCAGCGGTTGAGTTCCGCTTCCGGAACCAGGATGCGTTCGCAGTTCCCGCAGGTCAGGAGCCCCTCCTCGCGGCCGCGCTCCAACTGTCCCTGTGGGACCTCAATTCCGCAGGCACTGCACGCCCCGGAGCGCATCAACACCACCGCCAGCCCCCCCTTGGCACGGCGCAGAAAGCGATATAGCTCCAAGTCGTCTGGCTTGATCTCGGGTAGCAGTGCTTGGCGGTCCCGGGCGATCTCGGTCAACCTGGTCTCCAGTCGCTCGGCCTCCGCCCGCAACGCGGCCTGTTCAGCCTGCAAGCTCGCCTCGACCCTGGTCAGTAGATCCTGGCTCTTGGCCTGAGCTGCCTCTGCTTCCTCCCGGGCGATCATCGCCTCCAAGAGGTTCTCCTCCTTCCGTTCCAGGAGCCGCTTGAGGGAGGCCACCTTGGCCTGTAGGTCCGTCAGCTCTTTGGGGTTACGCACACTGCCGCCATAGAGGCGGCGCTCCCCGGCCGCGATGTCGCTCTTGATCCCCTGCACCTCTAGCTCCAGGTCCCGCTGGCGGACGCTCCATTCCTGTACCTGCGCGGCGGCCTGGCGCGCCGCTGTGCGCGCCTGGCGGAGTATTGCTGTCTCTCCCAAAGCGGCGGCGATCTCGGTCAGGCGACGTTGCCCCGCCTCCGCCTCTGTATCGAGCTGCTGCAGACGGTACAGGCTGGCGGCACGGCTCATGGCGACCTCCTCTGCTTACGGTTCGGCTGTTGGGGTGGTGGGCTTGGGCCTGGCGGCGCAGCGGTGGGTGATGACGAGAAAGACCACTGCTGCGACGATGATGAACAACCCGACCCACTGCGCGGTCGCCAGCGGCCCGATCATCCAGGCATCAGGACGGAAGAACTCGATCCAAAAACGG
>JAOZPF010000222.1:1923-4961 GCA_029932895.1 Anaerolineae bacterium
GTAGCCGGCAAAGATGTCGCCCGCGACCAACCGGTCCTCCAGCTTGCGCGCCAGCAGGGCCAGAGTGATAAAGAGAGCCAGGCTCCATAGGGATTCGTACAGAAAGGTGGGGTGGAAAAGGGTCTCGGCAGGGTAACGGGTCATATCGCTGTACATGCTGAGACGATGGGCCGCGTCGATGCGCACGCCCCACCATGGCACGCCAGTGGGGGGACCGTACAGCTCTTGGTTGACAAAGTTGCCCCAGCGGCCGATGGCCTGCCCCAGGGCCAGCCCCGGTCCCCCCAGGTCCAACAGGGTGAAGAGGGGCAGCTTGTGGTAGGAAGTGTAAATGATCACCCCTAGCAGCCCGCCGGCGATCGCGCCATAGATGCCCAAGCCACCCTGCCAGATCTTGAAGATGTCCTCCGGGTGTTCCTGGTAGTAGGGCCATCCCAGACCCCCGCCCTGCGGGCTGGAAAAGACGTGGTAGAGGCGGGCGCCGATGACGCCCAGGATCACACAGAGCACGATTCCGTTCCAAATGTGGTCCGGCGAGATGCCCTTGCGGGGGGCCTGGCGGGCGGCATAGACTGTGCCCAGAAGGACGCCGGTGACGATGAGGATGCCGTACCAGTGGACGGCAAGGGGGCCAATGCGCAAAGCGATAGGGTCGACAGGTGGAATCATTCCTCCTCCTCTTGCTGCAAGGTTGCCTCGTCCGCTCCTGGATGGTCTCCTGGGACGAAGAGAACCCTGCCGGATTGACAGGGCGATTATACCACAATTCGGAGGGGCGGGTATCGATCGATATTCTATAGATGCCTATATTGACCTATTGACATTTATATGTGGATATGATAGAATAGCGGGCGTGTTGGCAGGAACCAGGCCGGAAGGGGCGGCCTCGGGTTTGGGGTGGCTGCTGCGCATCTCGGACCGCAATGGCGACGGGAGGGAATGATCCTATGAGACCTGTAACCGAGCAACTGGAGCAGGAGGTTCTCCTCCTCCACGCCCATATCTGCGAGGGGTTAGGAGACCCAAAGCGGGTGCTTATCCTCTACCTGCTTGCCACCGGCCCGCGCAACGTCACAGAACTGACGGGGACGCTCGGCGTCTCCCAGTCCACCGTCTCCCACCACTTGAAGATCCTCCGCGACCGGGGCCTGGTGCTAGCCAAGAGGGATGGCACCTCTATTTACTACTCCCTGGCCGACCGGCGGATTATAGAGGCCCTGGACATCCTGCGGGATATGCTTGCCGACCTCCTGACCCAGCGGGCGAGCCTGATGCAGGTTCCGCGTTGAGCCTGGGAGGATCAACTTACCCTTTTACCATATTTAGGAGGAACAGAACAATGGGAAGGCTATCGTCCGCTCAAGAGAAGTGGCTACGCGAGCGCTTTGACGATCGGTTCAGCACCGACCTGATGGAGCGCAAGATTTATAGCCACGACGTGGGGGTGATGCCCTCGCTGGTCAAGCCGCTGATCGGCAAAGCAGTGGCCGACGGCATCGTCCAACCAAAGGACGAGGAGGAAGTAGTGGAACTGGTCCACTGGGCGGCTCGAAATCGCCTCCCCCTCGTGCCTCGTGGACGGGCCACTTCTGGCTATGGCGGCGTGCTGCCGGTCAAGGGAGGCCTCACCGTCAACTCCTGGTACATGCGCGAGATATTGGCGGTGGATGGTGAGAACCTCACCGTCACTGTCGAGCCGGGCATCATCTGGGAGAATCTGGAGAAGGAACTGAACAAGCACGGGCTGGCGCTACGCCTCTATCCCTCTAGCGCCCCTTCCTCCACCGTCGGCGGCTGGCTGGCCCAGGGCGGCTTTGGCTATGGTTCCTTCGAGTACGGCTCCTTCCCCGAGAATGTCGTCTCCGCGCGAGTCGTGCTGCCCAATGGCGAGGTGCGTGAATTCGCGGGCGACGAGCTCGACCTCATCGCCGATGCCGAGGGTATCACTGGATTCATCACCCAAATCACGCTGCGGGTGCGCCTGCTGGAGGAGGAGGCGGTGACCGGGGCGCTCTTTGCCGATGCAGGCGGTCTGGCGGCAGCTCTTCAGGCAATGGTCAGAGAACGATTGCCCCTCTGGTCGGTCACCTTTATCAACCCCGAGATGGCACGTCTCAAGAACCAGCTCCCGCCCAAGTTGGAGCACGGTCATCCGGTGGAGGAGCAGCCACCGCGGTTGCCCACCGGCTACCTGGCGATCTTTGTCTTCCCAGCAACGCGAGGGGGAGAGGTGCGGGAGCACATAGAACGCATCGTCGTTCAGAGCGGCGGCGAGCGGGTCAACGATGACCTGGCTGCCCACGAGTGGGAGGAACGGTTTTCGATCATGCACGTCAAGCGGCTGGGACCGTCGCTGATCCCCAGCGAGGTCGTCCTGCCGCTGGGGAACTTGGACCAAGCCCTGGCTGATATCGAGGGCGGCGTCAAGCAGCCGCTGGTCATTGAGGGCATGGTCTCGGGCGGAGAACAGCCGCAGGTTGTGTTGCTGGGCTTTATCCCCCATGACGAGCGCCGCTTTGGCTACAATATGGCCTTTGCGCTCTCCCTCTCCACCATTCAAAAAGCCAAGAAATACGGCGGGCGGGCCTACGCCAGTGGGCTCTATTTCGCCCGCGAGGCGGAACACATCATGGGAGCCGACCGCGTGCGCCGCTTGCGCCAGTTCAAGCGGGAGGTTGACCCGCAGAATATCATGAACCCCGGCAAAATCTTGGATAGCAGTCTGATGGGAAGCTTTATGGGCGTGGCTGGGGCATTCGAGCCGCTCATCCGCACGGTGGGCAATATGGCCAAGGCCCCCGTCGGCGAGCGCATCCCGGGGTCCGGCAAGCGCGGCATCGCCGACGATGTGGCGTGGTACGCCTACGCCTGCGCCCAGTGTGGCTATTGCGTGGAGGGCTGCACCCAGTTCTACGGTCGCGGTTGGGAGTCACAGTCGCCGCGTGGCAAATGGTTCGCCCTGAAGGAGTACATGTCCGGGCGGAACGGCAAGCTGAGCCAGGAGCAGGTGGACGCTTTCCTGGCCTGCACTACCTGCT